>RFIY01000147.1 GCA_003695505.1 Candidatus Dadabacteria bacterium
CATCAGTGTAGCGACCGGCCGGCGGCGGTTCAACGCGAGTTCGTGCAGTTCCGCCGGAAAGAAACGCACGGCCTGCAAGGCCGTTGCCGAAAAGCCGACCTGCCGCCAGCGCTCCTTCACGCGCCGCAGCCATTCGCCCCGGAATTCGGCCCGGCACCAGCCCTGTGCGAGCCAGCCTTCCTCGTGTGCCCAGTCGATGGCGGCGATCGATACGGGGGAAGGTGTTGTGACGTTCAAAAAGGTCTTGTTGCGGAATGCATCACCGAAGAGCCAGCAGTCGGGGTCGATGTCGAGCAGAAACCGCGGGCTGATGTTCGGGATGCCGTAGACATCCCTGGTCCCGACGAACACGGGTGTGCGGGTGTCGAGCAGACGCGCCGCCAGGACCATCAACTTCTGCTGAACGTGCCGGTCCACAGGTTTCGGAAACGTTGCCGGCGCCTGGAACGGGGGCAGCTTCTTCGTGGGCTTCCAGAGCGGATGTTTTTGCCAGGTCGGTCGATTCAGACCGGTGGCGGGAGCGATCGCGTAGGCTTCGCAGATCTCGATATCGATCACGTTGGTGCAACCGGCGCTGAGCAGCCGATCGCGATGTTGCGGCCAGGAGCAGGCGCGCAGCGTCGATGCGGGTCGTGCGGTTGCGACGCCCTTGATCTGAATGCCATCGCGCTGGACCCAGTCGACGATCGACAGCGAAACGAACGGGTGTGCTTCGAAATTGGTGATCGTCTGGCTGTTGGGAATCTTGAGCAGTGAAATGTGTTCTGGACCCAGATCGACGACGTACTCGGGCGCCAGGTGTACGCCGCCATCGGAGCAAACGGTTGCGAGCACGCTGCGGTTACCGGCCGATTCGATGATATCGGCAAGACGGTCAAGCATGGGGAGTTCCTTCAGGGATTGAGTTCGTGGATTCGTTCAGGGGTAAAGTCGTCGAGAACGTATTCGACGCGGTGTCGAACTGTGAGCGGATGTGGCTATGCGCGGCGCGATCGAGCGGGTAACGCGACATCAGGGCCGCGGCGGTCAGGCCGGTAACGACCGGGATACCGATGTAGAGGAGTTTCAGTACGGCGATGACCCGCGGTTCCTGCGCGACGCCGGGCTGGTATCCGGCGACCTGAAGCAGGGGCAAGGCCACACCGATGCCCACGGCCGCCGTCAGCTTGCGTCCGATCGCCCAGAGACTGATCAGCAGGCCTGCGTCATCCTGGCCGGCCGCGAGCCGGTGCTGGTCGATCACGTCGCTCTGCATCGCCGAGGGCAGCGCGATCACGGCAGCCGATGCGGTACCAGACAGCATGGTCAGTGCCGCGAAGATCAGGATGTCGCCGGGGCCACAGAACAGCGTCGCGGCGAAGGCGCCGGAATGAACGATCATCGCCCACTGAAACGCCCGATGTTTTTCAGTGCGTCTGGCGAGGGCGGTCCACCATGGCAGCGCGAGGACGCCGCTGAGCAGATAGGCCAGCACCAGGATGGGAGCGAGGTCGCTCTCCAGCACGTACTGCACGTAGTACAGCATCAGCGCCGCGGGCAGGTTGCTGCCAATCGCGTTGATCAGGAACGAGGCGGTCAGTACGCGAAACGCGCGGATCCGGAGCAACAGTTTCAATCGTCGTCCGACGCGGATGCGGCGTTCCGTCATGCGCGGCGTCGGAGCGGGAACGTTCGGCAGGAAAATCAGCAGCGAACCGGCAAGGAACGCGCAGATGATCAGCGCGGTCCAGGTCATGGTCGATGGCGCGACGGTTGGTTGATGCGAGAATCGGGCGATCGCAGGTGGCAACGCCGCGGCGATCAGCAGTCCGAGGACGATCGCACCGTCGCGCCAGCCGACGAGCGACGTACGGTCGTCATAGCGATCCGCGAGATCCGGCGCCAGCGACTCATACGGGATCGTCGCCAGTGTCCAGCCGGCAAAGGTCACGAGCAGGCCGACGAGCAGCCAGGCGGTGGTCGCGCCGGCAATAGGGTTCAGTAGCATCAGAATGCCGCAGGCCACGACAGGCATGCCGAGCAGGATGAGTCCCTTGCGGCGCCAGAACGGCGCGCGGATGCGGTCGCTGACGATGCCGAGCACAGGATCCGTGAAGGCGTCGAACAGGCGAGCCGCCAAAAGGATCAGGCCGACCGTGCCGACAGGAATCCCCACGACGTCGCTGTAAAACTGCGGCAGGTAGATATACAACGGAACGCCTGCCGCGGCCAGGGCGAATCCGGGTGCGGCGTAGGCGATCTTCAGGCGCAGGTCGTCGGGCTTCATCGCCGCGCCGTCAGGCGATTCCGCAGACGCCTGTCCATACCGTCGGGGCCGAGCCAGATCGCAAGCAAGGCAGGACCGAAATGCGGGTGGGTGACGCATCCGAGGCGTTTGTCGTTCTTGAACAGGCAGGTGCGCGCCAGTCGGGGTTCCCAGCGGATCCGGTAGCGGTCCCCGGACGCGATGTCCTGGTACAACGCATTCCAGCGTTGCAGCGGGGACTGCAGCACGTTGCAGACTTCAGGTGGATTGGCGGTGCATATTCCGCGTCTGGTGATCTCGACAAAATCGTCACGATCGATCGAGACCCGGTAGGTCAGCTCCAGTTCGGCCGGTTCGCTGTCGGGAAACGGAAACGCGCATGCTGCGGATGCAGGTCGTTCGAGGCGGATGTCGAACACCGGAATCAATCCGAGATAGCGCCACGATGTTTCGCCACAGAGAAGCCCGTCGCGTGTGCTCGCGGGCGACGAGGACGCAACGCCGAGGGCGCAGGCCAGCAGCAGCAGCGATGTCGTGCGACCGTGACGGTCCGTACGTCGTTTGGGTGGTCGCAACATGAACGGGCTCGTCCGCGCCATATAGTCCCGATAGCCGGGCTTGCGCGCCGCGAGTGTACGTTCGAGGAGCGTCACGCCCGAGATGAATCGCAGGAACACGGTCATCAGGATCGGACTGACGATCATCCATGCATCACCGACATCGGTCATCGACGCAAGTGCGAGTCCCCACCAGACCAGCGCATCCCCGAAATAGTTCGGATGGCGGCTGTAGCGCCACAGGCCGGTATCGAGGACTTCTTCGGCGGTTTTGCGCGTCGCACGAAAACGCTGCAGTTGCAGGTCGGCGACCGCTTCGATGATCACGCCGGCCAGCCACAGGGCGATGCCGAGCGGCAGCAGGGGGCGGACGGGCGTAGCCACCAGATTCTGGCCAATCAGTGGCGCACCGATGATCAGGATGAGGACCCCCTGGAACAGGAACACCGTGAAGAGGCTTTTCCACCAGTACGATGGGCCCGTTTCCTTGCGCCAGGTCGCATAGCGAAAGTCCTCGCCATGTCCGACATTGCGGTGCCAGAGGTGCAGGCCCAGTCGGCAGCCCCACAGCGTTACCATCGCGTTGACGATCCAGACGGCGGGCACATCGGGACGTCCCGCGGCGAACCAGCTTGCCCACGCGACCAGCGCAAACGCCGGCCCCCAGACCAGATCGACGATGCCGGCATTGCGTATCCGCACGCTGATGATCCAGAGAATCGTCATGAAGGTCAGCAACGCGGACGAGATCGTCAGCAACGAGATGGTCACATTCATCGCTCACTCCCGGCAGGAAACGCGTGGGCAAACCAGAGGCGAAAGGACTTGAGATCGTCAAAGCAGAGCAGGTTTTCTGTCTCCGCCGCCGCGAGGCGGGCGAAGCTGGCGCCGCCGTGGACGACGACCGTCGTCGGGTCATCGCAGAGCCGATTGACCAGCCTCGCGTGGCGCAGGACCGCCTCCGGTGCAAGCGCCGGTGAGTGCGCCAGGCACAACAATGCGCTTCGTGCGCCGCGAATGAGCAGCGGCAGTTCGACGGTAGGCAGGTTGGCCCCCAGGTACAAGACATCGAATCCGGCGTCCTCCAGCAGCAGCTTCACGCACATCGCTCCCATCGTGTGATCGTTACCTTCGGCGCAGGCGACGAGCGCGCGCTTGCGCACGACCGATTCGTACGCTGCGCCAAGCCGGCGTCTGGCTTCGGCCAGGATGAACAGTCCCTGTTCG
>RFIY01000148.1 GCA_003695505.1 Candidatus Dadabacteria bacterium
GGGCCTCGAATGCATCCAGGCGCGGCTGCGGTGCGCGACACGCTGCCGCCAGCGTGATCAGAACCGCAGCCAGGATGCCAGCTCTCACGATGCTGCGCCGCTCGCGGCGACTTCGAAGGCGGCCAGCAATTGCTGTGCGGCTGCGGTCGCCGGAATCTCTCCGGCCGCGACTCTCGGTTCGAGCGATGCCCGCAGCGCCGCGACGACAGGGTCATTGCGCAGCTTGCCAAGCACTTCCTGCTCGACGATCGACCACATCCAGTCGCGGCGTTGCCGCTGTCGCCGCTCATCCAGCTCGCCGCTGTCGCGTCGCGCCGATACGCAGGCTTCGATGTCCTGCCAGATCTGCTCGAGGCCCGCGCCGGTCTGCCCGCTGGTCGTGCGCACGACGGGCGCCCAAGTGCCGCGTTCGCCACCGCGCAGGATCTTCAGCGCCTGGCGCAGTTCATTCGCGGCTGTTACGGCGCGCGTCTCGTTGTCGCCGTCGGCCTTGTTCACCGACAGGATGTCGGCAACCTCGAGGATGCCGCGCTTGATTCCCTGCAGGTCGTCACCGGTACCGGCCAGCATCAGCACCAGAAAGACGTCGACCATGTCGGCGACGGTCGTCTCGGACTGGCCAACGCCGACGGTTTCAACGATGATCACATCGAAGCCGGCGGCGTCGAGAATCGTCATCGCCTCCCGCGTTCTGGCCGCGACGCCGCCGAGTGTGTTGCCGGTCGGCGACGGCCGGATGAACGCCTGGTCGGATCGTGACAGGCGCGCCATGCGCGTCTTGTCGCCAAGAATGCTGCCGCCGCTGACGCGACTGCTCGGATCGATCGACAGTACGGCGACGCGATGACCCTGTTCGATCAGCATCATCCCGAACGCCTCGATGAACGTGCTCTTGCCGGCGCCTGGGACGCCCGACAGCCCGACGCGCACCGCGCCGCCGGTGTGTGGCATCAGCGCCGTCAGCAGGGCGTGCGCCTGATCCCGATGATCGGCCCGGCGGCTCTCGATCAGCGTAATCGCACGCCCGAGCGCCGCGCGATCACGCTTGCGGATGCCGTCAATCAGCGCCAGATCCGCGTCGCTCACTGCGCGGCCGGCGCGTCGTCAAGCGAAAAGCCCCGCGATTCGGCGAGCTTGCGCAGCAGCTCCTGCGCCGCCTCGGCGATGACCGTGCCCGGCCCGAAAATCGCACTTGCCCCGGCCGCGTAAAGCTCGTCGTAGTCCTGCGGCGGAATGACGCCACCGACGACGATCATGATGTCGTCGCGGCCCTGCTCATGCAGTGCCTGCTTCAGTTCGGGCACCAGCGTCAGATGCCCGCCCGCGAGTGAACTCGCGCCAACGATATGCACGTCGTTCTCGACCGCCTGCCGCGCGGTTTCTTCGGGCGTCTGGAACAGCGGACCGACATCGACATCGAAGCCGAGGTCGGCAAAGGCTGTCGCGATCACTTTCTGACCGCGATCGTGCCCGTCCTGCCCCATCTTGGCGACGAGAATCCGCGGGCGGCGACCTTCATGCGCCTCGAAGCGTTCGCAAAGCTCCCGCACCTTGTCGATGGCATCCATATCCTTGGCCTCACTTCGATATACACCGCTGACCGTCTGTATCGACGCCTCGTGGCGGCCGAAGACCTTCTCCAGCGCCTCGCTGATCTCGCCGACCGTCGCGCGGGCGCGGGCCGCATCTACAGCCAGCGCCAGCAGATTGCCTTCACCCGTCTCGGCGCACTTCGTCAACGCATTGAGGGCAGCCTCGACCTGTTGCGGGTCTCGCTCGGCGCGCAGTTGTTCGAGCCGACGGATCTGCGACTCGCGTACGGCGCGATTGTCGATCTTCAGTACCGGAATCTCCGCCTCGTCGTCCGCCTGGAAACGGTTGATGCCGACGATCACCTGCTGGCCGGAATCGATGCGCGCCTGCGTACGCGCCGCGGCCTCTTCGATGCGCAGCTTCGGCAGACCCGTTTCGAGTGCCTTTGCCATCCCGCCCATCGATTCGATCTCGACGATGTGCGACCAGGCACGTTCGGCGATCTGCCGCGTCAGCGCCTCGACAAAGTAGCTGCCACCCCACGGATCGATGACCCGGCAGGTATCGGTTTCTTCCTGCAGATAGAGCTGCGTGTTGCGGGCGATCCGGGCGCTGAAGTCGGTCGGCAGCGCGATCGCCTCGTCGAGTGAGTTGGTATGCAGGGACTGGGTATGGCCATGTGCGGCCGCCATCGCCTCGATGCACGTCCGGATCACGTTGTTGAACGGATCCTGCGCGGTCAGACTCCAGCCGCTCGTCTGGCAGTGCGTGCGCAGCGCCAGCGATTTGGGGTTCTGCGGATCGAACAGTTTGACGATGCGGGCCCACATCATCCGTGCGGCGCGCATCTTGGCGACTTCCATGAAGTAGTTCATGCCGATCGCCCAGAAAAAGCTCAGTCGCGGCGCGAACGCATCGATATCCAGCCCCGATGCGACACCGGTACGCAGATACTCCAGTCCGTCCGCAAGCGTATACCCGAGTTCCAGATCGAGCGTCGCCCCAGCCTCCTGCATGTGGTAGCCAGAAATACTGATCGAATTGAAGCGCGGCATGTGCTGCGAGGTATAGCGGAAGATGTCCGCGATGATCCGCATCGACGGTGCCGGCGGATAGATGTAGGTGTTGCGGACCATGAATTCTTTGAGGATGTCGTTCTGGATCGTTCCCGCCAGTTGCTCGGGCGCGACCCCCTGCTCCTCGGCCGCGACGATGTACAGCGCCAGCACCGGCAGCACCGCGCCGTTCATCGTCATCGACACCGACACCTGGTCGAGCGGGATGCCGTTGAACAGGATTTCCATATCCTTGATCGAATCGATCGCGACACCGGCCATGCCGACGTCACCGGCGACCCGCGGATGGTCGGAATCGTAGCCACGGTGCGTGGCGAGGTCGAACGCGATCGACAGCCCCTTCTGTCCGGCCGCGAGGTTGCGCTTGTAGAACGCATTCGACTCCTCGGCCGTCGAGAAGCCCGCATATTGGCGAATCGTCCACGGACGGGTCACATACATCGTTGCGTACGGCCCGCGGACATATGCTGGAAAGCCTGGTTTGTCATCGAGATGCTCGACCGCGGCCAGATCATCCGGCGTATAGAACCGCTTCCACGGAATGCCTTCCGGCGTTTCCCAGACCGGTTCGGCGGCGGCCGCTTTCGCCCTTGGCAGATCGAGGGGCTGATTTGCAAAATCGGGTATCGTCATGACGCACTCACTCCGTAGATCTCCAGCGTCGCGTGCAACTCGGCCAGCACGTCGCAGCCAACGAAAATAAACCGCTCGATGCCCGCCGAGCGCCAGGCGTCTTCGTGTTCTCCCGGCCGACCGGCCAGCGAGACCAGCGCCGCGCCCTGCTCGCGCAGCGCCCGTGCCGCATCGGCCGCCTGTTCGACATAGACGTCATCGCTCGAACAGATGCAGGCGACGCGCGCGCCGCTGTCACGGAACGCCGCCACAAGAGCGTCAAGCGACGGAAAACCGTCGTTGCCGATCGTACGCAGCCCGCCGGATTCGTAGAAATTTTTCGCGAAGGTTGCCCGCGCATTGTGCTGTGCGATCGTACCGAGGTTCGCCAGAAACACCGACGGCCGTGGATCCTGTTCGTCACAGAGATCACGCAGCGCTTCGTACGCATCGGCATCACGTCGCCGCGGCCACGGTTCGATCCGGAACGCATCGACGGTGGCGGCGGCTGCCGGTTCCGGTGGCCGCACCACAGGCTCTTCGTCGATGTTCGGGTATGCGCTGACCCCGATGATCGGCGCCTTGCGCGTCGCCAGATCCCAGTCGCGCCGCTCCTGCACCGCTTCGATCCCACGCAGCAACGTCCCCTGGCGGAGCCCGCCAACCAGGCCGCCGTCGCGCTCGATCTCCTGAAAGCGTTTCCAGGAGGCTTCGATCAGCTCTTGCGTGATCTGGTCCAGATAAAAACTGCCCGCGGCCGGATCGACCACCGTGCCCAGATGACTTTCGAGCCGCAGGATCAGTTGCGTATTGATCGCCATCCGCCGGCCCAGCTCGTCCGGCTCGCCAATCGCGGCATCGAACGGCACAGTCGCAATCGCGTTCGCGCCGCCGGCAATCCCGGCAAAGGTCTGCGCGGTGCTGCGCAGCATGTTGACCCACGGGTCGCGTTTCGTCCAGACGCGACCCGAGTCAACCGTCTGGATGAACGGTGCAGGAATGTCCTCGACCCCGCAGGCCGAAAGCAGCGCCGCCCAGAGGCCTCGCAGTGCCCGCAGTCGGGCGATCTCGCGAAACGTGTCCCGACCGATCGGGACGAGCAGATCGATCCGCGCCGCAAGCGCCGAGGCCCCGATGCCGCGCGTATCGGCTTCGCGCAGCCACCACGCCAGTTGCGCGAGCGCAATGGCGTTCTGCGTGACCAGATCGGCACCCGCGCGCTCGGCCGGAACCAACGAAATCGCGATGCGGAAGCGTGGATCGGCGATCCGGGACAGCGCGACGTCCGCGGCCTCATTCAGCTCACCGGGCAGCCCGCCGAACTGCACCAGCACCGCAAACGGATCGAAACGACCGGTCCAGCGTTCGTTGCCGGCGACCGCGTCGAGCAGCGCACGATCCGCGACATCCAGGCCAGACCCGAGATCGACCCGACCCGAAAACGGGTCATCCGGCAGGTCGGGCAGCGTTCGCGCACTCGTCCGGTCCGGCACCTGCAGCCACGCGCCCTCGACACCGCGCGCGGCATCCCGCCCGAGCTGTCCCGCGAGGGTTCCGACATCCACGCCCAGCGTGTACGGCTGCAGCAGCGTCCAGCCGCGCGTCGTTCCACGCAACCAGGGCGGGCCGTCCGGCGCGCCCGATTCAGGCAGCCCGGCCGCGGCGGCCGTAGCCGGCGTGTACAGCGGCTGCAGAACGAGATCTTCATACGTCTTTGTCAGCAGGCTGTCGAACGGTTTGCCGCGCAGCAACTTTTCGGCGCCTTCACGCCACTGCTGGTCGGACACCGAAGGAAACAGCCCACGAATCGAAAACTCGGGATCCAGTTTGATCTCGGGCACGGGATTTGGTCTCCTGAATTCGGATGAACGGTGTGCGGACACCGCCCGCAAACACGGGCGGCGACGCGGCTGCGCGCTACCAGGCGAAGCGTGTCCACATGGTAACGATCCCGCCCCGGACGGGCAACCGGTTGACGCACGCCGCGCATTGGGGTGATAATGAAGGCTCTGTCGGTGACGCCGACGACAGGGGCGGCGCCACGGGCGCACACTGTTCACACAAGACCGTTTCCTTGGGGCTGTAGCTCAGCTGGGAGAGCATCACGCTGGCAGCGTGAGGGTCAGGGGTTCGAATCCCCTCAGCTCCACATCTTGTCGCACTGCGGCCCGCTCCGGCGGGCCGCGTGCCGTTCGACTCACGCCGCCGGGAGGGCACCCATGAGCTATATCATCGGCATTCACGCACGCGAAATTCTCGACAGCCGCGGCAATCCGACGGTGGAAGCCGAGGTTCATCTCGAATGCGGCGCGATCGGCCGCGCTGCTGTCCCGTCGGGCGCCAGTACCGGAGAATATGAAGCGGTAGAGCGGCGCGACGGCGGCAAGCGTTATCTCGGCAAGGGTGTGCTGCAGGCCGTCGAAGCTGTCACCGACGCGATCGCACCCGAACTCGTCGGCATGGATGCACTCGAGCAACGCCTCGTCGACCAGACGATGATCGCGCTAGACGGCACGCCGAACAAGGGCCAGATCGGCGCCAACGCGATTCTCGGCGTCAGCCTCGCCACCGCGCGCGCCGCCGCCGAATCGCTGGGGCTGCCACTGTGGCGCTACATCGGGGGCGTCCACGCGCACATGCTGCCCGTGCCAATGCTGAACATCGTCAACGGCGGCGAGCATGCCGACAACAACCTCGACATCCAGGAATTCATGATCATCCCATGGGGGCTGCCGACGTTCGGCGACGCCCTGCGCGCCGCCGCCGAGGTGTTCCACAACCTCAAGAAGATCCTCAACGGTCGCAATCTGTCGACCGGTGTCGGCGACGAGGGCGGCTTCGCGCCGAACCTGGGCAGCAACGCCGAAGCGCTCGACCTGATCCTCGAGGCGATCCAGAAAGCCGGCTACCACCCCGGCGACGACATCGTCCTGGCACTCGATGCGGCGTCGAGCGAGTTCTACAACACCGACACGGGACTCTACGAACTCAAGGGCGAGGATCGCGCGCTGGATCGCGACGGCATGGTCGAGTACTACAGCTCGCTCGTTGAACGCTACCCGATCGTCAGCATCGAAGACGGCATGGACGAGAACGACTGGGATGGCTGGAAAAGCCTGACCGAAACGCTTGGCGACCGGGTTCAGCTCGTTGGCGACGACCTGTTCGTCACGCAGACGAGCCGTCTCAGGGACGGCATCGAAAAGGGTGTCGCCAATGCGGTGCTGGTCAAGGTCAACCAGGTCGGTTCCCTGTCCGAAACGCTCGACACCATCGAAACGGCTCAGAAGGCACGCTACGGCACCGTGATCAGCCATCGCAGCGGCGAAACGGAAGACCCGTTCATCGCCGATCTGGCGGTCGCGATCAATGCCGGCCAGATCAAGACCGGCAGCACCAGCCGCAGTGACCGGATCGCCAAGTACAATCAGCTCCTGCGCATCGAAGAAGCCCTCGGCGATCAGGCCGTCTATCCCGGCCGCGACGCCTTCGCGCACATCACACCACGTCTCTGAAACCACACAGCGCCCGTAGCTCAGCTGGATAGAGCACTGGACTTCGGATCCAGGTGTCGGGGGTTCGAATCCTCCCGGGCGCGCTTGCTGCCCCTCGCGAGACTCTGACACATCCGTGACGCCGATGTCCGGCGTCGCATTCTGACTCGCTTGCAAACCCCGGTTAGAATATAGGCCGTGTGTTGGACAAGGGGAGTCGGGACGCCCGGGAGGTGTGGTATGAGAATTGTTTGGTCTGTTCTGCTGGTCGCCGTGCTGCTGGCGGTCGGCCAGGATGCATCGGCGGGTCTTGACCCGCTAGCGCGGATTCATCACGATCTGGCGCAAAAGTCGGCTGCGACAAGCGGCCTGCCTGCGACCAATGGCCAGTTTTCGGTCGAGGTCTGGCGCAATGGCGCCTGGTCCGCAGTCGACACGCTTTCTTTCGGCCAATTCTACACACATCAACGGACGCGAATCGCGGCGGATGGGACACATCCGGTGCGCATCCGCATCCGCCAGTCCGGCGGCGGCCTGGCGCACATCGACGCGTTGAGCCTGCGCGGCGCGGCGTCAGCGGTGCTGCCCGGACTCGATCGGGCCGAGCTCGACAAGCTCTTGCGCAGCGACCATGATGTCCTCGACGCAACCCGGCGGGAGCTGGTTGCCGATATCGTCCCGACGGGCAACTCGGTCGAACTCGACCTGCACGCGCGCGTCGAGCCTCCGCAGATCAGCACGCACCGTTTCGTGTACCCCGTCCACGACCGGCTCGGTCGCGACGACAGTGTCCATTCGACTTATCGCTACCGCCTCGGCTCGCGCCCGGGACGCCTGACTCCCGACGGTGAATTGCAGGAGGTTGCGCAGGCGGAACCGTTTTTCTCCGGCTTCTGGCCGACCGGCAGCGGCCACCCCGACGGGACGACCTACGGCTGGGTCAGCGACGATGGCGAGTTTCTCTATGTCGCGGTGGATTTCACGGCTGACAATACCCTCGACGGCGACAAGGACTACGCGGCGGTGATCGTCCGCACGGCCTATGGCGAACGCACCTTCCGCCTGTCGGTCAACGAGACCGACTGGGGGCAGGTGGGCTTTACTTACACACCGCGCGTGAACTATCAGCACAAGGTCTACGAGTTCAAGATTCCGCTCGCGGAACTGGGCATTGAGAAGCCAACGCTCTGGCAACAACTGCTCGCCGCGGCGGGCCTTGCGAGTCCAACCAGGGCCCCCGTCGTCGAGTTCGCCGTGGCCGCATACGGGACCGCGTCGGCATTTGGTTTTCGGGAACCGCGGATCGCCTACAATTCGACAGACAACGAGTTCCTTGGAGTCTTTGAATTCGCACCAACCTGCTGCTCGAACGCCATCTGGGGCCAGCGCTACGACAAGGTTGGCACGGCGATTGGAGCTCCGTTTGCGATTGCGACTTCGACAAACAGTTCCGTGGACCCGGATGTCGCATATGACCCGGTGAACAACCGCTACCTGGTTGTGTTCACGCGCCTGGGAACTCCGAACACCATCATGGGGCGGCTCGTCAATGCAGATGGCAGTCTTGTCGGTAACGAGTTGCTCCTGTCCGGCGGTGGGCAGTCGAGAAATGAACCGGCCGTTGCGTTCAGCACCACGTCTCAGCGCTATGGCGTGGCGTTTCTGGAAGGCAGTTTCCCGAATGCGCTTTCGGCGGTGATCATTGACACGGCCGGCGGAGCCGTTGCCAGTGGCATGCTCCTGAGTACGACCGAGGCCCTCGCCGGCGGACCGCTGGGCATCGCGTGGAATTCAGCCGACAACCGTTTCGTCGTCGCGTTTCAGGACACGTTCATCGATTCGACCGACGGCGACATCGTCGGCATCTCCTTTGACAGCAACGCGACGCCTGGACCGCGGTTCGATATCGCGGACCGGCCCGGCAATGGCATCCAACAGAAACCAGCAGTCGCATACGATCCGCTTCGGAACCGGTTTCTCGCCATCTTGTCGGATACCCGTGGAACGTTTCAGGCAGACATCGTCGGGCAGTTGTTTACAACAACCGGTCAGACCTTCCTGTCTGCGACGACACAAAACGTCGTCCTGGTCGATTCGCCGTTTGCAGACGACAACTATGGCAACGCGCTGTTCAGCAGGGGGCAGCTCGGGCTCGACTATGATGCGGTCCGTGATGAATTTGTCATCAGCTTCATCTCGGCACGGCCAACCACCTACAACGTCTATTATCAGCGCGTTTCGGCGGCAACGCTTGCCGCGGTCGGTGCGACGTCTGCCGTCAACACGATGATCGCAACGACAACCAGTCCGGACGGTTTCGAAGATGCGCAAGTTGCCGTCAATCAGAGTTGCGGCGGCTTTGTGATCATCTATCACAAGACGACCGCGGGAAGTTCTTCCGGATCCTCCTACACACCCGGCAGCATCACAACCGAAACGAGCGCAGACATTTTCCAGCCCTGTCCGGGACCGGCGCTCGGGATGTCCGTGGCTGGCGTCGGTACAACGTCTGTCGTAGACTTTGGTTCTCTACAGGCTGGCACCGCTGTAAGCCGCGTCGTAACACTCTCGAATGCAGGCGCCGCTACACTGGTGGTTTCGGGGATTAGTCTGATTAGCTCGGTTGGATCACCCTTCTCGATCACCGTAAATGAATGCAATGGCGCAAGCCTCCTTGCTTCCCAAACTTGCAGGCTCGTAGTTGCTTTTGAACCGGTCAGCAGCGGGACTTTTGCCGACACACTGAACATCCAGTCCAATGACCGCCACTCAGCCCGCCAGTCGCTCTTCCTGCAGGGGATCGCGACGCCGAGACCGCCCCGCATCGACGTTCATGCGGCATTCGGCTCAAGCGTGACAGATCGAACAATTTTCGGCAGCGTCGAGATCGGCACCGCGGCGACGTCTACGGTAATCGTATCGAACAGCGGCGACCAGAATCTGACGATCGGCTCCGTGGCCGTCAATGATGGACTGGCCGCGCCGTTTTCGGTTTCCGCGGACACCTGCAGCAGCAACACGCTGCAGGCGGGGGAACGTTGCACGGTTACGGTGAGTTTCGCCCCGGCCGCGACC
>RFIY01000149.1 GCA_003695505.1 Candidatus Dadabacteria bacterium
GAAACGCAGTGCGACGACTGTTCCGCCCTGTGGGATGCGGTCGAGCAACGTGGGTGCGTTCACAGGTTTGAGACCCTGGGTGGCTGCTCGTGTGGTTGCGAGGGGCGCGGCCGACGTGCCGCGGCGCGCCAGATGGGCGGTGTATCGAGCAGGCGCAGCACGGTGATGTCTGCGACGACGGCCAGGGCGCACGCCACCCAGGTCTGCCACGCGCGTTCAACGCCCAGGGCCAGCGCCAGGGCCAGCCAGGCCAGCCACCAGACGGCGGCTTCTACCGCGAAGTCGAGCGGATCAGGTGTTTGCGGTCGAACAGGCAGGCGCACGACTCTGGCGCCGGGGCCGGTATCGTCCCAGACGCTGCGCGCGGCGGCTTTCAGTGACCCGTCGCGCACCGGACCGTGTGTGCTGATCAGCGTCGAGCCACAATGCGGGCAGCGCTCCGGTGGCGTCGTTACCGCGTCAGGCAGGGTGTGCCCACATTCGAGGCAGCGGGTCACGCGGCCTGCTCCATCGTTCCAAGCGCGACCGCAACCGCCACGGGCGTCCGCAGGATCCAGCGACCAAGTCCGACACGTTGCAGACCAGCAATCTCGTCCTCGACGAAACCGCCCTCTGGGCCGATGGCGATCGCGCGAATGTCCTGGCCAAACTCGACGAGTGGTCGGCCGCCGGGTGCGCAGACGACGTGCCCCGGCGCGGTCCAGTCAGCACGCAGCTCATCCCACGCCGCACAGTCGGCGAGTCGCGGAAACCATGGGTTGCCGGACTGGGCGCAGCCCGATTCCAGGATGCGCTGCCAGCGGTCGACATTTGGCGGTTTCCGTGCCGCACCGGCATCGCGGCTGCGCCGCGTCAGCATCGGCAGGATTTCTTCGGCGCCCAGTTCCGCGGCGCGACGCAGGCTTTCTTCGTTCGATTCGCGGCTGCCCAGTCCGATCGCGACACGGATGCCGGATGGCCTGAACCGTTCGATGCATTCGATTTCGACCTGATGGTCTCCACGCCAGATGCCGCGTGCACGTGTGCCCTGGCCGTCGATGATTCCCACCGCGCGGCCGGGTCGTTCACGTCGCACCGATCGGAGATGGCGAACTTCGGCCTCGGTCAGCAGCGCAACATGCTCACCGATGGTTTCGGCAATCAACCAGGACATCGTGCTTCCATTCTATCGCGTCTGGTCTCGGTTGCCCGGAGCGGGCACGGCGGTGGTGGGATCGGCGTCAGATACGCTCGAAGACCAGCGCGCACCAGTCGTCTTCGTGCAGGGCGCCGACGAACGTGAGTGGGCCATCGAGGAATTCGTCCTTGATCCAGGCGCCCTGGTTGCGAAGCAGTCCGCTTAGAATCAGCACCCCATCGGGCGCCAGGCGGTCGATCAGGTGTTGCTTGTTGGCGAGCAGGGTCTCGGCGACGATGTTGGCGATCACGACATCGAAACGTTCGATCAGGTCTTCGAGGTGTTCGTCGCTGATTTCGACCTGTTTTTTCATGCTGTTGCGCGCGACATTGTTGGTTGCCGACGCGACGGCCTGGGCATCGACGTCGATGCCGAGCACGCGCGGAACCCCCAGGCGGCCGGCGGCCAGCGCGAGGATGCCCGAGCCGGTACCGACGTCAAGCAACGAAAACACCTTGCGTGGGGGCCGGTCGTCGGACGGGAACAGAACTTCGGATTCGAGGGCGCGGATGCACAGTTTTGTGCTGGGGTGTTTTCCGGTGCCGAATGCGATGCCCGGATCGAGGATCACCGGCGTAATACCCGGGGGGACTGGGCCACTTTCCCAGGACGGACGTACCATGATCCGTTCCGAAATCTGAATCGGCTGAAAAAACTTTTTCCAGCTGACGTTCCAGTCGGCCACTTCCGGCGTGGACTGGTCGAGAACGGGTGGCTCGCTGAGTGGAAAGAGCGTGGCGACTTCGTCGAGATAGGTGTGCAGCCGCGCTTCGAGGTGCGCAAATTCGTCGGTGGGAAAGTAGGCCCGCACCCAGAGCCAGCCCATCCGGCGGCGATCGTAGAAGCGATCTCCAGGCGCCACGTCTTCGATGACGACACCGTTGCTGCCCTCGTCAATCAGAAAATTCGCGATCGCCTCGACCAGCTCGGGCGGGGTGCACAGGCTGATTTCGATCCATTGCGGGGACTCGATGACGGGTTGAGCATCTTGCGACATGCGTGCGCTCCAGTACAGGGCCGGGTCTGCCGATCCGCAGACCGCCGACCGGGGATTCTCGCGTTTTGGTGAAACCTATATGTTAGCAAGACGGGGGCGATGCAGTCCACAATCTTGCACATGGTCGAACGATTATGTGCCGTTACGGTCCAGTTCGTCGAGATCGGCACGCATCATATCAGCGACCAGATCTGCAAAACCGTAGCGCGGCGCCCAGCCCAGCAATTCGCGCGCCTTGCTCGCATCTCCAACCAGAACATCGACCTCGGTCGGCCGGAAGTAGCGGGGGTCGACGCGTACGACGATGTCTCCGGTGTCCGTGCGACGTCCGATCTCGTCACGACCACTGCCTTCCCAGACGATCTCGATCTCGACGAAGCGAAAGGCGGCTTCAGCGAATTCCCGGACGGTATGGGCCTCGCCTGTTGCCAGCACGTAATCCGACGGGATGTCGGCCTGGACGATGCGCCACATGCCTTCGACGTAATCCCGTGCGTGGCCCCAGTCCCGCCGTGCGTCGAGATTTCCAAGGAACAGCTCTCGCTGCCGGCCCCGTGCAATCCGGGCGACCGCGCGGGTGATTTTGCGGGTTACGAAGGTCTCGCCGCGAATCGGCGACTCGTGGTTGAAGAGAATGCCGTTCGAGGCGTGCATCCCATACGCTTCACGGTAATTCACCGTAATCCAGTAGGCGTAGAGCTTGGCGGCGGCGTAGGGCGAACGTGGCTGGAACGGCGTGTGCTCATTCTGCGGAATCTCGGGGCTGTTGCCGTAGAGTTCGCTGGTTGATGCCTGGTAAAAACGGGTCGTTTCGGTCAGGCCAAGAATGCGCATCGCCTCGAGCAGGCGCAGGGTGCCGAGGGCGTCCGCATTGGCGGTGTATTCCGGTGTTTCGAATGAGACGCGGACATGGCTTTGTGCCGCAAGGTTGTAGATTTCGTCCGGCCGCACCTCCTGGACGATGCGAATCAGATTGGTCGCGTCGGTCAGGTCTCCGTAGTGCAGGAAAAATCGTGCGCCAGGTTCATGTGGATCCTGATAGAGGTGGTCGATCCGGGCTGTATTGAACGACGACGAGCGCCGCTTGATGCCGTGAACCGTATAGCCTTTTTCCAGCAACAGTTCGGCAAGATAGGCGCCGTCCTGGCCGGTGACGCCGGTGATCAGGGCAACCTTGCTCATCGGGAAGCTCCTGGCTTGTTCGTGGCCGCATGTTTCGATTCGTTTCCATTGGCGGGTCTCCGGCAGCCCTCCGGTCGAGGAGTTGCGATGGCCCAACATCCGGCATCGAGCGTGATGCGGTTCGACGGTGGTACCAGGAATGTCGTGCCGACCGGTTCGTTGTCTCCGCTGTCGAGCCGTGTCACGATCTGGCAGACGTCGGCGACGTTTCTATACGTCTCTTCGTGATCGGCGTGATGCAGGAAGCAGTGATAAGGTGGCATTTCGGTGACGAGCGCATCCGTTTCACTGTCGATGTCCAGCCAGCGTCGCCACGATGGATTCGCGGCTGCCGTGTCGCTGACGTCTCGGGCTCGGTCGAGGTGAATCGGACGGCCGCGACCAAAATCGTAGATGCGGTAGGTCAGGTCCGAGCGCTGCTGGACTTCGTAGAGGATGATGCCGGGTCCGATCGTGTGAATCGTGCCCGCCGGGACGTCGATCACCGACCCCCGGCGAACGGGTACGGGTTCGAGCAGGTCCAGGATCGCCGGCGAATCGAATGCGTCGATCAACCCGTCGGACGGGTTGGCGCGTGCGCCGTGGTAGACGACGGCATCCGGGGCGGCTTCAAGCACCAGCCACGATTCCGTCTTGCCGCGCCCTCCGGGTCCACCCTCGACGGCGCGTGCGTAGGTATCGGAGGGGTGTACCTGGACCGAAGGGGCCTCACGGGTGTCGATCAGCTTGATGACAATCGGCAGCTCCGGTCCACAGGCCGCGACGAGCGGTTGGCCGAGCATGCCTTCGGGGTCGGCAGCGATCCATTCAGCCAGCGTGCGCTGCTGACCGTCGTCTGCCGTCGCCACGGAATCCGCAGCGGCGCACCAGATTTCGCCGACGGGTCCGTCGATGTCGATGCCAAGCATCGACACGAGCCGTCGCCCACCCCAGACACGAGGCACAGCGCGCGGTAAAAGCTGAACGGTGCGACCGAGCGGGCGACTCACGCAGCGGAAATGGGGTGCAAAGAAATCATTCGTTGTATTCTAGCCGCGTGCGCAAGAGATGCGTTAGCTGCCGGCGACTTTCTCCTGCTGCTTGCGGTAACGGGCGAGAAAGCCGGGAACGAGCTGATCGCAACAGGCGAGCATCTGATCAAGATCGCACTGCGCCGCCGCGCGGAGCAACGCGTCGATCCGCTCGTGGAAATGGGCGGGAACGTCGTGACTGGTCTGGACGGCATGGATTTTCGGGTGGGGTGAAGCGCCAATCTGTTCGTCGTCGTCCGCGAGTTCCTCGTGCAATTTTTCGCCTGGTCGAATGCCTGTGACACGGATCGAAATGTCGACGTCGGGCTCGAGCCCCGAGAGGCGGATCAGGTCACAGGCGAGATCATAGATCCGCACCGGTTCACCCATGTCGAGGACATAGAGCCGGTCATTCTCGCCGAACGCGCCGGCCTGGATGACCAGTTGGGCGGCCTCGGGGATCGTCATGAAAAAACGGGTCATGCGCTCATCGGTGACCGTCAGCGGGCCTCCGCGCCGCAACTGTTCGCGGAACAGGGGCAATACGCTGCCGCGGCTGCCGAGCACGTTGCCAAAACGCACGGAACAGAACACCTGATCGTTGTCGGCACGCAGTGCGGCATCGTGGACGACCATCTCGGCGATCCGCTTGCTCAGCCCCATCAGGTTGGACGGCGAGACAGCCTTGTCCGTCGACACGTTGACGAAGTGCGCGACACCCGTCGCGAGCGCCGCGTCGACGACGTTTTTCGTGCCGCCGACATTGTTGCGAATGGCCTCGCAAGGGTTCTCTTCCATCAGTGGCACATGCTTGTGCGCCGCCGCGTGAAACACCGCATGCGGGCGATGTTGTTCGAATAGGCCGCTGATGCGTTCGCGGTCACAGACGTTTGCAATCAGTCGGATCTGCGTCAGTTCCGGGTAGTTCGCCGCGAGCTCGCCGGCAATCTGGTAGATGCTGTTTTCGCCACGTCCGAGCAACAACAGCTCCTCGGGTTCGAAGCGGGCAATCTGGCGTACCAGCTCGCTGCCGATCGACCCGCCCGCCCCGGTGACCAGCACGCGTTTTCCGCGCAGGTAGCCGGAAATGTTGTCGAGATCCAGTCGAACCGGTTCACGCCGCAGCAGGTCCTCGACATCGACCGTCCGGATCTGGGAAATTTCGACCCGCCCAGAGACGAGATCGTACAGACCCGGAATGATCCTGTACCGGATACCCGCCGCCTGCGCCTGCTCGACGACCCGGCGAATGACCGACCCGGGCGCGGACGGCATCGCGATCAGCAGCTCGTCGGCCTCGATTCGGCCAGCGACCGGGCCAATATCCGTGAGCGTGCCAAGAATCGGCAGCCCGGCGACGGAGTCCTTGCGCCGGGCACGGTCGTCATCCACGAAGCCGACCGGCGTCAGTCCTGCATCGGGGTGCCGTAGCAGTTCTCGCGCGATCATCGTTCCGGCGTCGCCGGCGCCGGCAATCAGGACGCGACGCGTCTCAGTCGTACCGCTCGACAACTGCCGCCGTTCATAGATCCAGCGCAACAAGAGACGGCCCCCGAGCAACAGCAGCAGCGCCGTCATCCCTTCGATCAGTGGCGCGCTACGGGGCAGCGTCCAGCCGCGTTGTTGCAGAAATACCGCGCCCGCAAACAGAAGCAGGCTGTATGCAATGATGACGCGTGCGAGTGCGCCAACGTCTCGGTAGCTCGTCGCGCGCCAGGTTCGGCGGTGGACGCCAAACCACCACAACCAGACCGGCTTGGTCACCGCCCCGATTGCGGTCAGCAGCAACATTCCGCCGAGATGTTCGCCAATTTCGCGATCGAGGCGGAGCCAGAACGCCAGAGGCGTGGCCAATGTCCACATCACCCAGTCGGTGAGCAGGCGAACCAGCTTCCTGCTGCGTGCGCGACTCACGCGGTGGACTCCGCAGATGGATGTGGCGGTGGCTCGTCCGATCTGGCGACCAGGTACAGACAGTGCCCGATCATCACAAACCAGAAAATGGCCGGTTCGCCGTCAAAAAAATTCGTTTCCGCCAGACCCGTGACGAAGAA
>RFIY01000150.1 GCA_003695505.1 Candidatus Dadabacteria bacterium
CTCATCGCGCTGCGTGAACGCATGCTGGATCCGTTGTCGTGCCGTGCGCAGGTTGTCACGACGCCGCAGCGGGTCGTGCTGGCGGAATCCGACCGGGCCGTGACCTGGCTGCAATTGCTTGGTATTCCGGTGGCGCGTGTCCTGGTGAACCGCGCGCCGGATTCCGGCGCCCTGGCGTCGCGTTTTGCGCCACTGCCCGTCGTGGCCGTCCCCGACGTGGATCGCGAGCCGGTCGGCTGGGCTGCCCTTGATCTGCTGGCGAGGTCTGTGCTGCCAGAGGATACGGAGATTCCCGAACCTGCGGAGTCCGTACTGGTGATGAAAATCGATGGCGCGCGTGCGACAATAACGATGCAACTGCCCGAGACCGTTCAGGGACAGACGCGGATTGGCCGGCGCGGCGATACGCTGGTCGTCGAGAGTGGACCGCTCGTTCGCCACCTTGCGCTGCCTCCGGTTGTGGCCCGGTTCGATCGGGTTCGGGCGAGACGACAGCCAGGCGCCATCGTACTGGAGTTTACGGATGGAGACACAGCCGAGTCCCCGCGTTGAGGCACTGCAGCAGTTGTTCGCGGACCTCGATGTGGCCGGTGAGCACTTCCGCGAGGCCGCACGACAGATCGCGCTGGGGCTCGCCGCGACCGTCCGCGCTTTTGAGCAGGCTGCAGCGCCCGACAACCCCCTGCGCGCGACGGTCGCCTGGATTGCGCCGGTGTTGCCGGTGCTGCGTACGGTTCTGGAACAATGGGCCGAGCAGCGGCGCGCGACCGACGCGATCGACGTCGAGTCTCTGGTCGCGGTGCGCAATCTCGTGTCTGCACGGTTGACGAATTTGCAGCCGACTGCAGCCGAGGAGCGCCGCGCCTGGATCTTGCTGCTTGCACTGCTTGATCAGGAAATCGAGGCGGCCGATGCTGGGGAACATGCCGGCCGCAGTACGACCGAACACAGTGACAATTCCGCAGACACATTGACGTGGATCGAGGTAGAGGGATGAGCGAGCAGGAAACGAACGAGACGCCGACGCTGGAAGAGAAAGTCATCAAGCGATATCCCAATCGCAAGCTCTACGACACGAGCGAAAGCCGATACGTCAACCTCGACGAACTGGCGCAAATGATTCGCGAAGGTTACGACGTCAAAGTCGTCGATCACAAGACCGGTGAAGACATGACCGGAATGGTGCTTGCCCAGATCATCTACGAAGAAGAAAAGAAACGCCAGCGGACTATGCCCGCCGAAGTGATGAAGCGCATCATCCAGTTTGGCGAACAGAGCGTCGGGCAGTGGTTCGGACGAATTCTGGCCGGCAACGAACACCCGATGCAGACGATCCGGCAGGATGTTGAAGCGCAGGTGCGCGGCCTTGTCGAACGCGGTCAGTTGACGCGCGAAGAGGCCAACCGCTTTCTGAAGGAGTGGGTCGACGACACCACACACAGCCTTGAGGAGTGGCAGCAGAAGGTTGATCAGCGCGTTGTCGAGATCTTTGACCGGGTCACCGGAATTCCGACGCTTCGCGATCATCTGGAAGAACTGCTCGATCGTATCGACCTGATGGAGAAGCGCCTCGACGTGATCGAGGATCGGTTCCGCCGCGCGGTACAAAAACTTGGCTGAACCCCGGAGCGTTGTCGTCGGCCGGTGGCTGGCCGCCGGATTGTTCGTCACGGTTGGGATCCTGCATTTTGTGCGAACCGCGTCTTTCGAGGCCATCATGCCGCCATGGATCCCGGCACACCGCCTGTGCGTGCTGATCTCCGGCGTAGCCGAGATCAGCGGTGGAATCGGCCTGCTTCTGCCGCGCTGGCGCCGGTCCGCAGGATGGGGTCTGCTTGCGCTGCTGGTTGCCGTCTGGCCGGCCAATATACACATGGCGATCAATGACGTCCAGGTGCCGGGTTTGCCGCCGGCTCCCGGCTGGGCACTGTGGTTGCGCGCGCTCGCGCAACCGCTGCTGATGCTGTGGGTGTGGGTGGTCGCACGGGATGGCGGTTCGGTGGCTCGCCAATGATTGACGCTGCTGCGCTGCTGGAAGCCGCGGCAGCGGAAGCGGCGCCCGGCCTTCCGCTGTCCGAGTGGTGGCGCGAGACGTCGCTGCGCATCCGTGATCGATACGATGCGACCGTTGATTGTGCGCTGCAGGCTGGTGGTTTCGCACCCGCTCTTCAGCATGCGTTCATCGCCGGCTATCGCTGCGCGGTCGAGGCGGTCGCGCCCGGCAGGATTTCCCCAGGTGAACTCGCCTCGTTCGCAGTGACGGAGGAGGGCGGCGGGCACCCGCGTCAGATCGAAACGACGCTGACGCCTGTCGGCGACGGCTTTTGTCTGAACGGCACGAAGTCCTGGGCGACGCTGGTGCCGCTGGCGCCACGAGCCATCGTCATTGCGCGGGCGGGGACCCGCGAAGACGGTCGCCCGCGTCTGACCGCGTGCATCGTGTCGCTGGATCAGGACGGCGTCACGATGCGGCCGCGCCCGCCGTTTCCCGTGATGCCGGACGTGCCGCACGCGGTTGTCACGTTTGATGAGGTATTTGTTCCCGGTTCAGCCGTGCTCCCCGGGGATGCATACGAGCAGATGGTTCGCCCGTTCCGCACCGCCGAGGATCTGCATGTGCTGTCCGCGGTGACGGGGCTGGGACTACGGCTTGCCGTCGGACTGCGGCACGCCGAGCTTGTCGCGGAGATGCTGGCGATCGCGGAGCTGCTGACCGGCGTGCTGGCCGGTCTGGAACTCAGTAACCCGCGCGGTCATCTGTTGCTCGCCGGGGCTATGGCGCAGTCGCGCGCGTCCTGGGCGCAAATGCTCAGCGTGTCGCGTGAGCGTGGTCAGCACGAGCGGGCCGCCATCCTGGAGCGCGATCTGGGCGTGTTTTCTGTCGCTGCAAAGGCACGACACCGGCGAACGGAGCGGGCGCTGGAACGGTTGCTCGCTTCCTGACGCGATCGGTTCAGCGCTCCAGAATACGGCGAATCGCCGCAGCCAGGTGTTCGCGGTATCGGCGCAGACCTTCCGCGCTGTACTTGCCGTGTCCCGTATGTACCTGAATACGATCTTCGGGCAACAGAAAGTACTGGAAGATCATGCCCTCCATCATCACCAGCAACTGACCGGGGTCCTGCTCGCGAAACGCCCCTTGCGCGATGCCGTCGGAGATCATCGTCTTGCCGATCGTTTCGACCTGGTCGAGCAGCGGCAACAATGCTGCACCTCCGTGTTCGCTGCGCGGCGGGTGCAGCAGCTCGCCAAATGCGAGCCCGATCAGGCCACGATGGCGATCCGCGGCACGGAACAGAACGTCCAGGAACAGGTCCAGTTGTGCCCAGGGCTCGGGATGCTTCGGACCCTGAAGAAATTGCTGAATGTCCGAGATCACTTCGTTGAGGGTCCGCTCAACGAGTGCGCGGTACAAATGCTCCTTACCGGGAAAGTAGTAATAGATATTGGCCTTGCGCACACCGGCGCGCTCGGCGATCTGGTCGATCCGTGCGCCTTCGAAACCGTAACGATTGAAAATTTCCTCGGCGGCTTCGAGGATGCGCTCCATTGTCTTTCGTCCACCGGCACGGGCCGGGACGGTGCGTTCCGAAGCGGGCATGGATGAAGAATCCTCTGTTCCGGCGTCTGTGTCCTTGTCGGCATTTTAGCAACCTGTCGCAGGAATTGCCCGGCAGTGCGGTCTGGATCGTGCATGCGCACTGTGTCATGATGATGCTGGTGCCGGGTGAATCGGCACCCAACCGTCGGCACACTGTTGGCAATGGAGCACCAGGCTGAACGAGCGCTACCATCCAGTTGTCGGATTGCTTGATGATGGAACGCCGGTTATGGTGGCACTGCGGGAGTGGTGCGCCGGCCAGGGCGTGCAGGTCTGCCTGGCCCAGGATCTGACCGAGCTGGCCAGGCAAGCCGCTCGCCCGGGCGTCGGCTTGCTGCTGGTGCCGGCCAGCGTACTGCTTGCCGATGCATCCGCGACAGCCACATTGCGCGGCAACCGGGCGACCGACGTACAGGCGGTCGTCGCGGTTGCTACGAGCCTGCGGGAGGGGCGGGCCGCCGTGGCGCTCGGCGCGACGGATTA
>RFIY01000151.1 GCA_003695505.1 Candidatus Dadabacteria bacterium
ATCGGCTCCGATATCCTTGAGCGTCAGCGGAGCGGCCGCATGCTCACCCTCTTCGAGCAGGGCATGCTGTCGTGCGACGATGGCCTCGGCAACGCGCAGAAGCGTCATGTCGCGTTGCTTCAGGCTTTGCAGGAAGTAGTCGGCGGAGCGGAGTTTCTCGCGAATGAACTGTTGCTCTTCAGGTGAGAAACTGTCCGGGTTTTCCAGGAAGCGTTCCATGACGTCACTGCGGCGGATCCGGCGTGACCAGCTCAAATATGGTTCGACCGACCAGCTTCCGTCGTCATTGCGCCTGATTTCCAGTTCTGGAATGACGGGATCGGCGCGATCGTCCCGGAAGCGGGAACCCGGTGATGGGCTGAGCCGCCGCAACAGGAGCAGCGCGTCCTGAACCTGGTCTGGCGTCAATTCGAGCTTGTCGCAGATCGATACCTGATCGCCCTGTTCCAGCTCCGGACAGCACTGGTCAATGATGCGGGCCGCAATCGAATCGGCCTCCCCCAGCTCCCGTAGCTGCAGCAACAGGCATTCGCGCAGGTCGCGCGCGGCCAGTCCCGTCGGCTCGAGCGTCTGCAGCAGGGCGCGAACGTGCGCGATGCGTTCGGGCGATACGCCGAATTGTTCCGCCAGTTCTGAATCGTGCTCGCGGAGGAATCCCTGTGGCGTGATCAGTGGTTCGAGTTCCAGTGCTAGATCTTTGTCTGCTTCGTCCCACGGCGCGATACCAATCTGCCACTCGACATGCTGATGCAGTCCGGGTTCGTTGAGGATCCTCCGTTCAAACGGATCCCAAGTTTCGGTTTCGGCACGTTCGGAAAAGTCGATGCCTTCACGGTGCCGCTCCCGGTCGCGTAATTTCCGCAATTCGGCGACGGTTGTTTCGTCCCATTCCAGCAGCGGATTTTGTTCGAGCTCTTCGCGAATGCGCTGTTCGAGTTCGATTTGCGGCAGTTGCAACAGCTCGAGTCCGGTGCGCACCTCGGCCGTCAGCTTGAGCCGTGTCGTGACCTTCGTTTCCGTTCTTACGCCGACCTGCACCATCAGTTGAGCCTGAACTTCTCGCCGAGGTAGCGCGCGCGGGCCTCGGCATGACTGGTGATCTGTTCGGGCGCGCCTTCGACCAGTACCGCGCCGGCATCCATGACGTAGGCGCGGTCGCAAAGGGTCAGCGTTTCGCGAACATTGTGGTCGGAGATCAGCACGCCGATGCCTCGCTGACAGATGCCCCGGACCAGCCGCTGGAGGTCTTCCACGGCCAGCGGGTCGATTCCTGCAAACGGTTCGTCGAGCAGAAAAAAGGCTGGTTCGGTTGCCATGGCCCGGGCGATCTCGAGCCGGCGGCGCTCCCCGCCGCTGAGCATATAGCCGCGCTGGCGCTCCAGATGGGAGAGTCCGAACTCTTCCAGCCGTTCGCGTGCAATGAGCCGGCGCTGCTCACGGGGGACGCCGGCGATTTCAAGTACAGCAATGATGTTGTCGATGACCGTCATCCGTTGGAATACACTGGGCTCCTGCGGCAGATATCGGATGCCCCGGCGTGCACGTTTATAGAGCGGCTCGTGCGTGACCTCGTGATCGCCAATACGCACTGTACCGGCGTCCGGGCGTTCGATGCCGACGAGCATATAGAACGTCGTCGTCTTGCCGGCGCCGTTTGGGCCAAGAAGGCCAACGGTTTCTCCGGGGCGTACCTCGATATCGACGCCCTCGACGACCCAACGTCGACCGAAGCGTTTTCTGAGTCCGGAAGCTGTCAGGTTCACTTCGTATCTCCAGGCGTCGACAGGACTTCCGGCAACTGGTCCGGATGCAGGCGCGCCCGCGCCTGTTCGACTTCGACGCGGCCATCGTCGCGCCAGATGGTCATGCGCTCGCCGGTCAGTTCATTTTCACCGTCTCTGAGGACGGGGCGCCCGGTCAGAATGATCCTGTTTTGTGGCACATCGAAGACCCCCTGCGCCGCGGTCGCGCGACGCCCCGGTTCGGACACGACGACGTTGCCGATCGCGCGGATCTGCTGTACGGTGCGGCTGTCCTGTGCGTAGACGATCTCCATGCGGTCTGCTTCAAGCACCGTTTGCTCCTGCCAGACGCGCACATGCTGTTCGAGCTCGACCGTGCCGTCCTGTCGCGCAATCATGCGATCCGCACGGAACTGGATCGGCGTGCTGCCAGACACGGCAGGCGCGAACGCACCTTCGGCGACGGCTGTCAGGGCGGACGTCGGCAAGGCCAGCAGGGGAATCGCAAGTAGCCACTTCATCGTTGCAGTGCCCCTCGAACGCGCCCTTCCAGCACAATTTGTTCCTCGCGAAGGTTTCCGTGCACCTCTGCCGCATTGATCCGTATTCGTGGCGAATCGACCGTCGCTGGCTGTCCGAAAAATACGCCGGTAGCCGTATCGATGGTGCCAGCGCCGGCGTCGACAAACCCGCCCTGGCGTGACAGGCGCAGAGCGTCAAAGCGCCACGCGTCATTTGTGAGCCGGCCACGCAAGCTGGCAACCGTGCCGTGTACCGTTTTGCCGGCGCGCTTCAATGTGAAGGTTCCGTCGGTGGCTGCAAGGGCGCCGTCCGGCGTGAGGCGGAAGGATGCGAACGTTGCATGCAGGTCCGGTCGGTCGATTCGTGCGCCGGTCCCTTCGATCGTCAGCGTCGGCGCGGCGTTGACCATGGCAGGTGCCAGCACCAGCGTGGCGCCGACGACAAGATATGGCATCAATCTTGCAAGCATCACGCTCATGATACATGAGGCGCCAAGGTCGAGTTCGGGGTCACGTGGGTTACAGTAATAGAGAGTACGAACACCGCGATACCGCCCCTCCGTTCGTGTCCAGACACGGGAAAGCCTCTGCATGACGGATTCGTCCAACCGCTTCGAAACTGCTCGCCGACTCGCGTGGCCCTATTTCAGGCGCTATCGCGGCGCCTACGCGCTGGGCCTGCTGTTTCTGATCGGCACGAATGCAGCGCAGGTCGCGGTGCCCTGGCTCCTTAAGCAGGGTGTCGATCTGATTTCGGCACTCGATCAGGATCCCGATGTTGTCGCTCGCCTGGGGTATGTCGCGCTGTGGATCGCTCTCGCGGCCGTGGCGCAGGCGATTACGCGTGTCGCGAGCCGCTGGCACATTTTCCGAACCGGTCGTGATGTCGAATACGAAGTGCGCCAGCGGGCGTACGATCATGTGCTGGCGCTGGATCCGGCCTGGTACGCCCGGCATAGTCGGGGAGATGTCATCAGCCGTGTGACCAATGACATCGGCAACATCCGTCTGCTGTTCGGGTTCGGGGTCTTGCAGCTTGCCAATACGATCGCCGCCTACGCAGCGGCGCTGACGATGATGTTGTCGATGAGCTGGAAATTGACGGCGCTGGCGCTGGCGCCGTTTCCGCTGCTGTTCTGGGTGCTGCGCAATTTCGGTGGACGGCTGCACGCGAGGTTCATGGGGGCGCAGCAATCGCTCGGGGAGCTGAGCGGCTTTCTGCAGCAGGCGCTGCAGGGGATGGACGTCGTTCGGGGATTTGGTCAGCAGCAGGGTTTTCTTGAACGGTTCGAGCGCGTCAATGAACACAACTATCAGGCCAATATGCGCCTGGCCTGGACGCGCAGCCTGATGGCGCCGTTGATGATCTTTGTCAGTGGATTTGGCATCTTTGTGGTGTTGGCGGCCGGCGGCTGGTTCGTCATTCACAAGGAAATTACGATTGGTGAATTCGTGGCATTCCAGGGCTATCTGGGCATGCTCGTCTGGCCGACGCTGGCGCTGGGCTGGCTGTTCAATGTGCTGGAGCGTGGCCTTGCCAGCCTGGGGCGTGTCGATGAATTGCTGTCGGCCGAGCCCGTGATTCGCGATCGGGCGACCGCACGAGAGATTGACCTGAAGGGTCGGCTGCGTGTCCAGATCGACGGGTTGACGCTCCAGGCAGAGGATGGTGGTACCTTCGAATTGTCGCACGTGGCGTTTGAGGCGGCACCCGGAGAGCGTGTCGCCGTCGTCGGGCGCACGGGCAGTGGCAAGACCGTGCTGTTGCAGACGCTGCTGCGCCTGTTCGATACGCCGCCCGGAGCTGTCTTTCTGGATGATGTCGATATTTGCGACCTGAAGCTGGAGACGCTGCGCACCCGCATCGGTTACTTGCCGCAGGAGCCGTTCCTGTTTGGGCGAACCATTCGTGACGCCGTGACGATCGGTACGAATGCATACGATGACGCCCAAATCGAAGATGCGCTGCGTCGCGCGGACATCATTGATGATGTCCGCGCGTTGCCCGAGGGACTCGATACGCGGCTTGGGGAACGCGGCGTGACACTGAGTGGCGGCCAGCGCCAGCGGTTGATGATCGCGCGGCTATTGATGACCTCGCCGGCCGTCGCGCTGCTCGATTCTCCCCTCGCATCGATGGATTTTGCGACGGCCGATCGCGTGCGCGGCGAATTGCAGGCGTTCGCATGTGATCGCACGGTGCTCTGGGCGACGCACCGGCTCGAGACGATGGAGTGGTTCGATCGGATTCTGCTGCTTGAGGAGGGCCGGCTCATTGCCATGGGGCCGCACGAGGCGCTGATGGATCAGCCGTTATACCGTTCGCTCTACGAGCGCCAGCAGTTGATGCGCGCCCTGGAGCAGACATGACACGGTACGGCACATTCTGGGTCGATACGGCGAGCGAAGACCAGAAACTGTTCGATCTGGAACTCGCAAAACGTATCTTTGGCTACACCACAGGTCTGCGGCACTGGTTGCTCGTTGCCGCGATTTCGGCGCCGCTCGTCGGCGGCATTCAGCTCGCCCGTCCGTGGTTGCTCAAGCAGGCGGTCGACAACGCAATCCTGCCTGGCAATGTCGAGCAATTGATTCTGTATGCCGGGCTGTTTCTGGCCGTACTCGCGGCCGAGCTTGGCGGAATGTTCGGGCAACTGATGCTGTTGCAGTGGATCGGGCAGCGGGTGTTGCTGCGTCTACGCACGGCATTGTTCCGCAAGGTATTGTCACTCGACCAACGTTATTTTTCGCGGGTGCCGTCCGGCGTGACGTTGACGCGGCTGACCAACGATCTTGAGGCGATCCAGGAGCTGTTCGCCGCGGGCATCGTGACGCTGGTCACCGATGTGGTCAAGCTGGTCGGGATCATGGGCGTGATGCTCTGGCTCAATGCGCGGCTGGCGTTGATTACGTTTTGCGTGCTGCCATTGCTGTACGTCGTCAGCGAATTCTTTCGCCGCAAGTTGCGCCGGGCGTACCGGAACGTGCGCCAGGCCGTGGCCGGTCTCAATGCCCAGTTGTCGACCACGGTCGAAGACATCGAAGACGTTCAGGGACAGCACCTCGAACCCGACCTGGCACGCCGCTTTGCCGATGTCAATGACCGCCATCGTCGCGCCAATCTGGACAGCATTCTCAATGACGCGGTACTGTACGCGTCCGTGGAAATGCTGTCGTCGATCGTCATCGGCGCCCTGATCTGGTTCGGCGGTCGAGAGTATCTCGAAGGCCGGGTCACGCTCGGTGTACTGGTTGCGTTTGTCGAATATGTTCAGATGTTTTTCGTTCCGATCAGAGATCTCAGTGCGAAATATGCGGTCTTGCAGTCGGCGTTTGCCAGTGCGGAAAAGGTTTTTGGACTGATCGATACGCAGCCGGCGGTGACCGATCCGGAAAACCCGAAGTCTCCGCGTCCAGAAGGACGCGCCGCTATGGCGGATGTGCATTTTGGATACAAGCCAGATGTCCCGGTGCTGCGAGGCATCGATTTTGAGGCGCCGCCTCGTGGATTCATCGCGATCGTTGGCCCGACCGGCCACGGAAAGAGTACGATCGTACGCCTGCTGCGGCGCGAGTACGACGTAGACTCGGGCGCGGTCCTGCTGGATGGCGTCGATATCAGGCAACTGGAGCTCGATGATGTGCGACGCCGCACATTGGCTGTATCGCAGCGCACCTTTCTGTTTGGAGGGAATGTGCGCGACAATCTGGCGCTGGCGGATGACTTCGACGATGATGCGATGTGTGAAGTTCTCGATACGGTCGGCTTCCGTCCGCGTACGCCACGACCGGCCGTCCTTGACGCAGTGGTCAGCGAAGGCGGGCGCAATCTCAGCATGGGCGAGCGTCAGTTGCTTGCGCTGGCGCGGGTGCTGCTGCGGGATCCCGAGATCATGATTCTCGACGAGGCGACCGCCCATATCGATTCGGAAACGGAAGGCAGCCTGTACCGCGTCCTGCGTCAGCAACATGGTGCCCGCACGATGATTGCGATTGCGCATCGCCTCAGTACGATTCGCGAAGCCGATGAGATTCTCCTCGTCCGGCACGGTCGCATCGAGGAGCGCGGTACGCACGAACAACTGATCGCGCAGAGTGGCGTGTATGCGAATCTGATTCGGCTGCACGATCTCGAAGCCGCCGGAGAGGGTGAGTGATGAACGTGCGGCGATCTCGGCGCGAATGGCTGACGGCTGGCGGACTGTTTGTGGCGACTGTCCTGTCAGCGACATTTGCGGGTTTCCTGCAGCAATTGTCGCCGGAAGCCCTGAACGCTGCGAATGGTTCGTTGTGGCGGGCGTGGGCTGCCGACCCGCTCGGGGGTGTGCCGTTCAGCGCGACGCTGCTGTGCATTCTGCTCACGCATGAAC
>RFIY01000152.1 GCA_003695505.1 Candidatus Dadabacteria bacterium
AGGTCGAGGCGACCAACAGCCGCCGCGATGATATCTGGCGGGCGTTCGTACGGTACGCGCGCACGGGAGTGGATATCGAACTGGAGAATCCGCCCGCGGACCTGCTGCCGAGCGGGTAAGGAATCACGGCGCGGCGCACAAGAGATGCCGCACATCGTCCACATATCGAACATTCATCGCGCCGATGACGCGAGAATTTTTGCCCGCCAGTGCGTTTCCGCATCGTCAGCAGGCTTTCAGGTCACGCTGCTTGGGCGTGTCGAGCGGCCCGATTGTCGGGCCGGTGTCCAGCGCCGACCGATCCCGACGCATGTGCCGGTGTCAAGATCGCCGATAGCCTACCGCAGAATACATCAGACAATCTTGCGCGAAGCGGATGAACTCGCCGCCGATCTGTACCAGTTTCACGATGTCGAACTGATTGATGTGGCTCTCGCGCTCATTCGGCGCGGGAGAACGGTGGTGTTCGACGCGCATGAAGACCATCCACGCCAGGTTCGGGCAATGGGTTCGGGCAAAGGCATCCTTGGCCAGATCAAACCGCTGTGGGTGCACAGGCGCATTCGCGCGATGGATCACCAGGCCGCGGGGATCATTGCGGCCACGCAGACGATTTTGAACACATACGACAATCCCTCGCGCGTACTCGTGCGCAATTTTCCGAGGGTTTCCCTGTTCCAGTCGCGAGAAAAACGTCGTCACCAGATCGTCTATGTGGGTGGGTTGTCAAGGGCCAGGGGGGCCGACGTCATGGTTCAGGCCATGGCGTACCTGCAGCACCCGGACGCAACATTACACATCATGGGCGCGGAGCTGGAGCCAGGCCTCGTCGGGGAGCTGAAGGCGCTTCCCGGCGCCGCTCGCGTGAAATGGTATCCACACTCAACCTACCAGGAGGCAATCACGCTGCTCGAATCTTCGGGGCTGGGTCTGTTTGTCGCCGCGCCCATGCGTCATTTGCGCGACTCCCTTCCCGTCAAGATCTACGAGTACATGGCGGCATCCATGCCGATGATTGTCAGCGACTTTCCCGAGTGGCGCGAACAGTTCGCCGCATCGGGTGCCGTCGAGTTTGTACCGCCGCAGGACCCGATTGCCCTTGCGAAGCGGATGGATCAACTGCTTCTGGATCCAGACGGACTCGAGGTTCGTGGCCGGCTCGGTCGAAAATGGGTGGAACAGCATTGTAGCTGGGAGCGGGAATCGGAGCGGCTGATCGGTTTTTATCGGCAGCTACTTGAAAGTCGTCGCAAATAATCAGGCTACTATGGTCGTGCTGAGAGGATCTCGAGCATCTTAAGATAAGTCTGACGGGCACGCCGGTGGACGAGCCGGTCGTTGTGCCACAGGATGACGACACGACCACCGGTGATGAGGGACTGGTTCCGCAGGCGCTCCACGCGGGTCAGGAGTTCATCCAGACTGCTTCGCTCGTACTCGAGTACGGCGACTTCCATAAGCAACAGGGGAACTTCGACCAGGTCGAGTGTGCGCTCGGAGGCAATATCGTAGACAGGAACCGGATGGCCGGTTCCCAGCCTGTAGCCCGTTCGGTCGGGGAAACCCACGGAGCTGTCGAAAGTGAGGCCGGCCTCGTCCCAGGCGGGCCACATGTCCGGACGCCACCGCAAATAGTGGTGACGTCCGCCCCATTCGTTCTGGACAATGCCGAGTCGTTCGCAGTGATCGCGGAGGAACGAAAACTCCGTCTGGATCAGATCGGGAGTATCAAGACAGGCATAACTGGCGTGGTAGCCGAGCTGGTGGCCTCGTTTGTGCAGTGTACACAGGAGCGCATCAATCCGAGGGTCGCCAAGCCTGTAGGTAGCGTCGAGTGGGTGGTTGCCGCCGCCGAAAAAATTAAATGCGCCACAAAGGTCGAAACGCTCCAGCGCCGTGCAAATGAAATCGAACGTGTCCATGACATCAGTGCGTCGCATCATCGACAGGACGCGTCCGAATGCCAGTTCCGGATCCCGGTCACGCAACAGGTTTGCCGCACTTCTGCGCAGGCGGTGCGCTGTGCCGGTGACGTCGTGTTCCCAGGGACGGTCAACATCGTGCGTCACGAGTGGTGGTGAAGAATGCTGCGCGACAGAAGCTTCGAAACCAGGGGCGACGCGCTGAAGCGCGTCTTCGATCAGTACCGCGTAAAGATCGACGACCGGAACCATTTCGCAGTTGTGCTGGACCAGCAAATGCTCACGGGAGCACGATCGACCGTGTTCGTCGACGCTGGATCCATCTGCCTGTCCTGAAAGCAGGATCCAGGCGGCATCAAACAATGGGAAGTTGATGTGTAGTGTTGCGCCATGTGATGTCCACGGAAGTGTAGTGCCCACGGGCACGCCGAATGCGGGAACCTGCGTGTCGCGAATCGTCAGCCATGGTGGCTTGCGCCAGATCTGTTCATCCAATTCCTGGTGGATGGCCGCACCAGATTGTGTCAGCGGAGTGGTTGGTACCGTAATGCTGCCTGCGCCAGCGCGAAGCACGACATCGGTTGCCGCAGCCGCCAAAGGCGTGGCCCATTCAATGTTCGCGCCAAGGATATGCCTGACCACGATGTCAACGGCATATCGCAGACGCGGTCGATCCGGGCAGTGAATCTGAATGGTCTTCATGTACGCGATCTGAAACAGGTCTGAAGGCGGAGTCGTCCGGATCGTCCGGGCGGGCCACCGTACAATGTACGGTGGCAGCTTGAAATCAGCATGGAAAGCGAACAGGGGCGTCGTGCAAAACGCGTTGACATTTTTCCGGACTCAGTTGACCGACATGCTACGGGAAGCCGTACGCCGTTATCGTCGCCGTCGACTGGGGATCGGGAATTATCAGACATGGGAATATCTTACTCCTGATGAGATTCTCGCGGATACGCGATGCATCTTCGTCGCCTCGACCGGGCGCTGTGGCACGGCCATGTTGACCGCGTTACTTGAGCACGATGTACGCAACCGTGTCTGGCACAAGCCAGCAGCCGAGCTGGGGTATCCATCGACGATCAGCTACCGCGATTTCCATGATCAGCCGGATCGCATCGCTGAGCTTGTGTTCCACGCCCGTTTTGACATGATCAGCGATGCGGGGTTGCGTGGGTACCGTTATGTCGAAACAAACAATCGCATCACGTTCTATCTGCCGGGACTGTTACGGCTGCTTCCACATGCGAAGGTGATCCATCTCATTCGAGATCCATTCGCATTCATTTCCAGCGGTGTGCGGCGAAAGTATTACCAGAACAGCCTTGGTGATCTGAGCCGGATCCGGCCGCGGCCTGGAGACGCACACAGTGACGACTGGGCGCAGTGGTCGCCTCAGGTCCGCTGCGGATGGCTTTGGAACGAGACGAATCAATGGATAGAAGACGCCGTTACGGAACTTCCTGCCAATCAGTTGTTGCGCCTGCGGGCCGAAGATCTATTTCACGATCCCGCCACGGCTCGGGGGGTTCTGGATTTCTGCGAGACAGAAGCACCAGAGCGGCTGATCCGAAAGCTGCAACACAATCCGGTCAACGCGCAGGGAGGTCGTGGCTTGCAATATTCAGACTTTTCAGAAGCCGACCGGATGTTGATCCGGCGATTGACCCCGCTGAGAAAAAAATACGGTTATTCGCTTCCGGATGAATGATCCTTCGCCGGAGCGGGCCCCGGAAGATCGCCAAAGATGAAACCGCCCTCGAGCAGTTCGGTTTCGTAACCGCGTTCTTGCAGTATCGCGACGCATTCCGGGGCAACGTCGACGCCATCTGGCGAATACCGTGCCGCAATCGCGAGATGTCTTGGACGGTGTTGCTGCATGCCGCGTAACGCGTGTGCTTCTGCGCCATTGAGCTGGATGATCATCAGGTCGACATCCATTCCGGGGGCCGTTTCGGCAAGAATGTTGTCCAGAGTGTCGAGCGGTACTTCTACATGCGGCCGCTGACGGTCCAGGATGAGACTTCCGGCCTGGCCATCACGCGGCTTGATATGAAAGCGCCCTGAGCCAGGCTTGCTCCACACACCTTTCTGGACGATTTTCACATTTCCGCTGGTATTCGCCTGGACGTTCTTTCTCAGGATTGGTACGTTTTCCGGGTGCGGTTCGATGGCGATTACAACCCCTTCCGGTCCGACTTCGCGAGCCAGTCGAACAGCGTAATAACCGCGATATGCACCCATTTCAGCGACGATATCTCCCGGAGAGACTGTATAGTGCCGCTGTTTTTTTGGCCCACCATACATCAACCCACCGCCGTCGAATCGAATGACCCGGTCAAGCGCGCAGAGGTAATGAGTGAACGGGACGCTGCTGCGCACCGCGCGAGGCAGCGTGCGATAGACGCGCCAGTAGTAATCAGGGGATGGCTTGTTGAAGAATGTCAGCCCATCATGTGTTCGTATCCAGACCAGGTCGCCTTCTTGTCCGATCTCATCGGGCAGACACCTCGCGAGGTCATGAGAAGCCTTTGTGACCGGGGCGATAAAATCGGGGTTGCCGGGCTTTAGTGCAAACCGTAAACGAGAAAGAAAAGAAGGTTTCTCAGTACCCATTGGTCTCATTCAATGTTTGGCGATCCAGGCAGGTGATGGTTCGACCCGCTATGATGCCGCATCGCCTGTTCATGAGGTTTCTAAGTCCAATTTAATGGCGAACATGACTACTATAGCACCCTTGTGCCGGTTCCCGGAAATTGATCCAGCCGCAATGAGAGACCACAGCTGCAATGACAGACCTGTTGTCATGATCATAACTTCTTGGATCTTTGCCAGGATTTGCCGGCTACGGTATTGCTGCGCGAGATCTCGTGAGCTGGGCTTCCCGTGCAGCATCACGACCATTCGCGACTTCGTCGGCGCACTCAAAGAGCGCTCAGGCGGGACGCTCTGTCGAACGGGTGACCAACCGCGAGGGAAAACGCTTTATGTCATCGATCAGATACATGATCCATCGCGCCAGCCCGCCCACAAAAACGAACGCGATGCGAAGCCGAGCCTTCGCTCCTCCAGGGCTTCTGAACGTGGCCCTTGCAGCATAGATGAAATAGGTCCAGTGAGGGAGCAGCGGTCGCCGCGGGCGTTCGAACAGGATCTGATAGTATCGCGTAATCATCGCGTCGCGATCGAGTGGTGCCCGAGGCATCCTGCGCTGCCAGACGACGTCTGAAACGCAGGCGAATGTTCCACGCAATGAAACCTCGCAGAGCAAGAGCCAGATTGCAGCAAAGAAATTCTTTTCGAAACGAATTTTTTTCAGCACACTGGTGCGAAACATGCCATGAATTGCGGCGGCATCGCACCAGATTCCCAGCGCGAGCCGTGTTACCGGGTCATTGACGTGTCTCGTGTCCAGGAGTGGGCCTGAGAAACCGTTTGGAGATCCATCCGCGGCGATGAGCTGCAGCCGTCCGGTGACCAGGGCGACATCGGGATCTTCCTGAAGCACCGCGGCCAGAGAGGAGAGGTAGTTGCTCGGAAACAGATCATGCCCACCGGAAAGCACGAAGAAGGGTGTCGTGGCACGATCAAGCAACGTCGCGACCGAACTATATGCGCCTTCATTACGATCGCGAAGGATCAATTTCACGCGCTCATCAAATTGCGCAAGTTCAAGCAGTTTCTCACGGGTGCCATCTGTTGACGCGTTGTCAACGATCAGGAGCTCAAGAGACTGCAGATCCTGATCGAGCCATGTACGAACCGTTTCTTCGATGTAGTCGATTTCGTTGTAGACCATAAGGCCGACGGTCACAATGGGTTTGGAAGTCATCTGACGAGTGCTTTCTTGTCTGCGCTGTGGATACGGTATAGTACGCCGAGCAGTAGCGCGGCTGTGAACAACTTGGTTACGAGCCACCCCAATTGAAGTTCGCCGGGAATGTAGACCGCGCGCAGCGCTGCTGCAATGGCAACACAGAGCAGGGCGGGCACAAATTGCCTTACCGGTGGGGCAGGTTGGCCGAGAATCCAAACGGCGCAAACGCGATTCAGTAACGCGCTGACGAGAAACGAGACCAGCGTCGCCCACGCGGCGCCGGCCATGCCCCAGAGCGGGATCCACCACAGGTTCAGCAGCACATTGACGACAGCCGCAGTCAGCCCGACGACGCTAACCCAGAGCATCTTTCGAGTAAAGCCGATTAATCGCGCATGAAACCGGCCGAGATCATCCAGGACGTACGCTGCGACGATGATCCACATGAGCGCCCCGGCCGGAGCGTAGCGGCGATCGGCGAGAATGTACACGGTTTCGTCAGCACAAAGCAGTAGCAGTACACCGAGGCCAGCAACGAGGGCGAATGACTGCAGGGCAAGGCGATCTGACCCATTCAGGTCGCCATCGTTGCGTAGCCGAAACCAGTCCGGGAGCAAGCCACGCTGCAGGGCGGCGGCGGCGAGAGGAAGCATCATAGCAAGATTGTAGACAACGCTATAGAGGCCTGCATCTTCCGCGCTACGCATTTCGTAGAGAAGGACGCGATCAATTTGCCCGAGAGCAAATGTTCCGAGGGCGTATGGGATCAATGGCACCGCGTAACCGGCGATGTAGCGTAAATGTTCCGTGTTCCAGGTTGGTCGCCGCAAAGGGAGCAGCGTACGGATGGCTGCGACCGCCAGCAACATCCAGG
>RFIY01000153.1 GCA_003695505.1 Candidatus Dadabacteria bacterium
ATCGACCAGACGCTCGGGCGTTTTCGATTCGGCCATCAGAAAGCCGGCGAGCGTAAACAGCGGCAGCGCCGACAGCGCTGGAGCCTGCGCGAGACGGGCCATTTCCTGGACCAGCGCGGCAATCGGAATCTCGGCGACAAAGTGGAAGCCGGCCAGCGCGCCGAAGCCGATCAGTACGAACAGCGGCGTGCCCAACAGCGCGAGCAACGTTGAGGCTATGACGATCAGCGCGGTCATCGGACGGGCTCCTCGCCGAGGCTTTCTTCGAATTCTTCGTCGGGAATCACGGGTAATCCGGGCTGGCCATCTTCCGGGTCCACGGTGGCGCCCAGCAGGGCGTCAGCAAAAAAGCGGATGGCGATCCAGACAAAGGCAACCGCGACCGGCCACGTCAGCGTGCCGACCGTGACGCCCAGGGTTGCGCTGCGCTCATCACCGATAAAACCGATGTATTCACGGATCGCGATAAAGAACAGGACGCACAAGATGCCGGCCAGCATATCCGTGCCGCGACGGATCCAGAGGCGCGGCGTAACTGGAAGGAGTTGCTGGAAGGCGTCAATGGCAATATGCTTGTGATGCCGGGTGGCCGGCCCCGCGCCAAAAATGCCGAGCCAGAAGACCATGTAACGGACCAGTTCGTCGGCCCAGACCCAGCCGCCGCCCATCCAGCGGGCGACGATCTGTGAAAACGAGATCAGGAGCGTCGCGCTCAATAGCGTGAGCACGACAATCATTTCCGCCCAGGACAACGCGCCGTCCAGGACACGCCAGAGCTTGCGGATGGCTTCGTTCACGGGTAATCCTTCCGGTAAGGAAATGCGGTTCCCGGTACTGTCAGATCAGTCGAAGAAGTACTCGTCGCGCTGGCTCTTCAGCGTCGCCGCCTTGTCCTTGGCCATCGTGTTGGCCAGGGCCAGGTTCGGCTCAATCGTCGCCGGCGTTTCTTCGATGTAACGCATCATTTCGTCAAAGATCTGCGCACCCGTCATGTCGCGCGGCGTGGGTTTTTCAGTGACGCCGCACGGGACGACACGCAGCATCTGACGCTTGTCGAGCTTGGCCGCCAGCTCCGGTCTTACGAACGGTTTGTCGGGATTGAACAGGTCGGTTTCGCTGAGATCCTTGAGCACGGTGGCATAGGACTGCGCAATCATATAGTGAACGAGCAGAAACTTGCCTTCACTGGCTTCGAGCGCCTTGTCGAAGCAGGCCCGGGCGCGTTCGACGCCGCCGCCGGCCATTTCAGGCATTGCTGCATACATTGCGCCGAACACCATGTAGATCGATCCGTAGAAATAGGATGGATCGAGTTCGAGGATCTTGTACATCGACGCCATCAGGGCCGGCACCTTGAACAGGGCACTCATGTCGGACTTGTTCACGTTGAGCCAGTTGCCCCAGCAGTTTGCGACCTGGAACAGAAGCGGTACGGCGTCGGCGTCGTCGATGGCATCGATCGCTTCGTGGATCGGCTTGCCCGCGTCGATCGCCTTGCGGTATTTCTTATTGGAGTCGTAGAGGGCCCGGAGCGCGAGATCCTTGGCCTCGACATAGTATTCCGCCGCGCGTTGAGGATCCTTCGGTTCGATCCAGCCAAACGCATAGCCGCATTTCGCTTCGGCGACGATCTTGGCGAGGCGGGCATTCTTCGGCGACAGGGTCAGCATGCCTTCGAGCTGGAGGATCGAAGCCGGCATCGCGGTGCCAACATACTCCATGTCGGTCTTCTGGAACCCGACCGAGGAGAGCTTCTCGATCGTCGGAACCATCATATTGATCGCCATCGTCGTACAGGCGGACAGCGACAGCGGCAGGGCCAGGGCGGTCAGACGCAATACGGTTTTCATCACACCTACTCGTTCTGAGGGTTGAACACGCGTTTTCGTTACCTTGTCAGGGCATCGCAACAACGCCGCGACGCCGTACAATTCTACCGCAGATCAGATACCGCTGCTCAGTGGCTGCCGTGGCTGGCGCGAAATTCCTTGAGGTGTTGCTGCACCATCGTCAGAATTTCGGGTGCAAACAGCTCTTTCGTGGCACGATCCCAGACCTTGTGCGCTTCGGTGCGCAGCTTGTCGATCTCGGCCGGCGACCATTCGACGAACTCGACGCCGTTTTTCGCCATCATTTCGGTCATCATGCGTTCGTCATCGCGGTTTTTCTTCTTGAACGGCACGAACCACTTTTCAACCATGTCGTCCACGACCTTGTCGTACGCCGCACGTTGCGCGGCGGGGATCTTGTCCCAGGCGCGTTTGGAGGCAATCACGCCGCCCGGCTCGTAGCGGAGCTGAAGCTGGTGCTGGTAACGCAGCTCCGTGTTCCATTGCAGCGCGACGACGCCAGTACTGCTGGTCATGATCGTGTCGAGCAGGCCCGTCTGGAGACCGATCAACACTTCTGGTACGCCAACGGGATGGCCATTGATGCCAAGCGCCTCGAAAAACATCAGTTCGAGCGGGTTGCCGTTCCACATCCAGACCTTTTGCTGGCGGAGTTCGTCCAGGGTGTTGAAACGATTCTTGGAATAGATATTGATCCAGCCGTTGTCACCGAGACCGATCAGTTCGAAGCCGCGTTCCTTGGCCTTCTGTTCGAACACAGGCGTCATCTTTTCGACAACGTAGTCGATTTCTTCATGGCTGTTGAACAGGAACGGCAGCGACAGGACAAGCGTTTCGGGTACCAGTTGCGCCAGTCCGGCAACGGTGACGGCAATGACCTGAAGCTGATTGAACTTGAGTTTGCGCACCAGATCCGGCTCGTCCCCCATGACGCCGCCCGGGTAGGTCACGAACTTGACCGGCGTGGGACTTTTTGCCTCGATGTCGTGCAAAAAACCGTACAGGTTGTCCATCCACGGGGTTCCATCGGGGGCGAGGGTGCCGACTTTGAAACGGAGCTCCGCAGCCGATGCAGTTGTGGTAAGAAGGATCATGGCGAGGGCCAGAACGCGGGTCAGCATGCGCGGCATCAATCACTCCTGTGAAGCGTCAGGATGGGTTAAACACGGGTTGGAAGACGGGGCGCCATTGCCGACCCCTCGTTTCCTACGATAGCAAGTGATTCCTTGCATCGTCAAATGATTGACCATTCAGTACAGAACGTTCGGTCTGTCGTTGGAGACCATTGCGATCGGCTGCTGGTTCCAGCCGAATCAACCGTGATTTGCGACAAGTATCAATTTGCGCGTCATTTTGCCGCGTGCTGCAGCAGCTCCGAGACCGTAACGGGCCGGATTCCCGCGGCGCGAAGCCCTTGGAGCAGCTCGCCAAGGTGGGCGTCGACACGCTGGCTGCGTCGCTGCGTGCCGATATGCATCAGCACGACGCCGCCCTGAAAAGCGGGCTTGCGGATCCGTTCGAGCAACTGGGCGACGACTTTCTCGCCAGGTAAAAAAAGTGGGCTCGATGGGTCGGCGACCCAGTCCAGCGAATCGAGCGTCTCGTGCCCGTGCCGGGTCCAGCCGATATGCCGGAACCCGAGCTCGGCGGCCCAGGCGTTGATGTCGCGATTGGTCTCGCCGTAGGGTGCGCGCCAGTATGGTGCCATCATCGTTCCGGTGACGCGCGAAAAGATGTGCGCGGTGCGCAACAGTTCGAGCTGGAGCCAGTCCCGGGTCACGCCGGGAAGCGTCTGGTGGCGCCAGTTCTGTTCGAAGGTCGTCAGGTGGGCGTGAGACCAGGTGTGATTGCCGACTTCGTGCCCGAGGCGGACGATTTTCCGGGTCTCTTCCGGGTAGCGCGCGATGAAGCGACCGGTCAGGAAGAATGTCGAACGCACACCGTACTCCTGGAGCGTGCGCAGCACCGGCGCAAGCGCATTCTGTTCCGCGCCACCGTCGAACGTCAACGCAACCATCTTTCCGCTGCCCTGTTCGACACTTGCGGCGCTCGTCGTCGGCAGCGTCCAGGTCTCTTGTGGCGCGTCGGTCTCGCGCAGGTGCCAGACCGTCGCGACGCCCGTTGGATCAGGCACGGTTAGCGATGTGACGGTGTTTGCCGGAACCGTTGCCACCGCGACGCCATTGCGCAGGACGTCAACCGGAGCAGGGCCACTCGCGATGCGCATCCGTGCCATTCCCGCGGTGTGCTCGGGTGGAGAAAGCCAGTGCGCGTGAAACGTCTGTCGTGCCTGTTCCAGTTGAACAAGGCGATCGTGAAGTCCCTGAGTTCGCGATGCAAGGGTAACCAGTGCCGCCGCGAGGACCGTGCAAAGTAACAACAAGGCCCACACGGCGACCATGGTGCGGCGAGCCCAGGCCTCGCGCTGAAACGGTGGGTAACGCCACCAGATGCGGGGATCGATCCATTCGCGCAGGCGGTTGAGTCGCTTGCGCCAGCGTTCGCGCCGATCCTGTTTGCGCCAGGCGAGGTGGCAACGGTGAGAGCAAAAAATGTGATGGTCGAGATGGATCTGGCAGGCCGGACAGATCGGTTCTTTACATTGAAAACAGCGCCGCCGAGCTTGCCGGTCGGGGTGGTTGATGCAGGTCGCCACGTTCAGCCGGCGTGCTGGCGCAGCAGGCGGTCGATCGCCATTGGAATGCGTTGCGCGATGATCAGCAGATCCGCGATGTCAGGATTTACCGGCCGGGCATCACCGCCATCGAGCCAGATGCCGAACACGATCTTGCCGTGGAACTGAATCGGAAACAGTGCTGCCATGCCGGGTCGGGCATCGCCCAG
>RFIY01000154.1 GCA_003695505.1 Candidatus Dadabacteria bacterium
CCAGAGAAACTGTTCCTGATTGCCCTTGCGGCCGGCGACGCCAGCGGCGTAGCGCTCGCGGATCTCGAATGCCGCGCCCGCGGCGTCGATCACGAGCTGTACCGCCTCATCGATCAGTGCCGGATCGCGTACGACACCCTTGCGCGGCACCCGATCGCGTCCCAGCTCGAACTGTGGCTTGACGAGGATCAGTGCGTCGCCACCAGGCCGAAGGCTGCGGGCAAGCGGATCGAGCAGTTTGCGCACCGAAATGAACGACACGTCCATCACGGCCAGATCGAACGCCGGCGCATCGGGGTCATCCCAATGTCGAAAATTGCAGCGCTCTCGCACAACAACGCGCGGGTCGTCGCGCAAACGGGGATGCAACTGCCCGTAGCCGACGTCGACCGCCCAGACCCGGCTGGCGCCCTGTGTTAGCAGCACCTCGGTAAACCCGCCCGTGCTGGCGCCGATGTCGATACAGACCCGTCCCGACGCGTCGATCCCCGTGCGCTCCAGCACAGGCAACAGCTTCTGTGCCCCACGCCCGACGTAGCCGTCATTGGCGCGGCGAATCTCCAGCTTTGCAATGTCGTCTGTGCCCAGTTGCTGGCCGGGCTTGTCGATGCGACGTTCGCCGACCCATACCTGGCCCGCCATGATCGCTGCTTGCGCCTTGTTTCGTGACTCGGCCAGTCCGAGCTCGACGAGAGCCTGGTCGGCGCGCTGCCTTTTGCTCAATGCAGGCGACCCGCAGTCCAGGCGGCCAGGTCCTTGAATACCGCATCGTGCGGTGCGGGGAAGGCCTCGGCTGCGGCAATACAGCGCTCGAGATGCTTCTGGGCGTGCTCGCGTGCGCCGTCGATGCCGAGCAGGCGGGCGTAGGTCGATTTTTCGCCGTCGTGATCCCGATCCTTGTCCTGAGCTGCGTTCGGATCCAGGTCGAGCAGGTCGTCGCGCACCTGAAACAGGACGCCGAGTTCTTCGGCATACGGTGTCGCGGCGGCAACCAGGTCGGGCGCCCAGATCCGCAGCGGGGTCAGGATACTCCACTCGATCAACGCTCCGGTCTTGCCACGATGAATCGCGGCGACTTCCTCGACTGTCGTCGCGGACGCCAGATCGAGGATATCTGCCGTCTGCCCCGACACCATGCCCGATGTTCCGGCGGCGGCCGCCAGCGTACGCACGGCGTCGACGACACGATCAGCCGGGGCTTCGAGATCCGTCAGCACACCAAACGCGTCGGTCAGCAGTGCATCACCTGCCAGAACGGCGACGGCCTCGCCAAAGGCGCGGTGCAACGTTGGCTGCCCGCGTCGGAGATCGGCATTGTCGAGGGCTGGAAGGTCGTCGTGAACCAGACTATATGCGTGGATCATCTCTATCGCGCCGGCAATCGGCCAGGCCTGCTCATCCGTCTGTCCGGCCATGCGTGCCGCGGCAATCGCCAGGGTTGCGCGAAATCGCTTCCCACCGGCTGCCGCGGCGCGCATGGCTTCCTTGAGCCGTGCGTGCCCGGCAATCGCTTCGATGCGCGCCAGCAACCACGCCTCGAAGCGCGCGATGTCGTCATGGAATTGCTGCACGCTGTCGACTCAGTTCGACGCCTGCTCCGTGGCCGCACCCTCGCCCACGGTCTCCGCAGCAGCCTCGGCTGCTTCGGTCGGTTTCAGCGATGGCGGAGCCAGAATGCGTTTGCACGATGCGCAAACTACGATCGCCGATTCGCGCAGGACCTGATTGAACTGCTGAGGAGGAATCCGCCGGTTGCATCCGCGGCACGTCTCGCCCTCGGCAAACACGACGGCGTTCGCGAAGCGCTTGCGCACCATCTCGTACCGCGCCAGAATCTGGCGGTCGATGGCGCCGGCGAGCTTGTCCCGTTCCTGCTGCTGCGGCGCGGCCTTGGCTTCGACCTCGGTCTCCAGATCGGCCAGCGTCGCGCGCAACTCGTCGAGTTCAGACTGGACACCGGCGCGCTCTTCTTCGACGGTCGCGATGTCGGCTTCGAGGCTTTCGAGCTCCTGCATGATCGCGAGAGCCTGCTCTTCGGCGTCGGCACGGGCTTTCTTGCTTGCCGAAATTTCGCGGCTCAATGCCTGATATTCACGATCGTTGCGGATGTCGCGGATGCGCTTTTCGTAGTTGAGGATGCGCTCCTGCTCCTCGTCGGCTTCGAGTTGCAAGCGGTCGCGCTCGACCTGTAGCGTCTGGCGCTGCTCCTGCAATTGCTGCAATCTGGCCTCGATGCCCGCGAGCTTCTCACTGACCTCGTCGATTCTGTTCTGCTGTTCGATACGCGCCCGCTGCAACTCAGCGATCGACTGATCGATGTCCTGGATCTGAAGAAGGGTCTGAAGCTGTTCCGATATCGAACGGGTCATAGCGGCCGCAGTCCTCCTTGACGCGCGTGATCTGCGATGATGTGGGCCCACCTGGGCTCGAACCAGGGACCGACCGGTTATGAGCCGGCTGCTCTGCCAACTGAGCTATGGGCCCCGGAGCGGTAGTAAAAAAGCCGATCCGTTCAGTATATCACTGCCGGATCGC
>RFIY01000155.1 GCA_003695505.1 Candidatus Dadabacteria bacterium
CGCTCGTGGTACCAGTGTACGAGTGAAACGCGCAACGCGCTTCGTTCGGCGGACAGGCGCCGTTCCGCCGCAAAACGCTCCGCCGAGGCCAGCAGATATTGAAACTGCACGAACGGCATCGTTTCCGGCGCAAACAGATCGGCCTCCTGCATGCGCGGAAATGCGTTTTGCTCCGGACCTGACGTCAATCCGACGATCACGATGCCCGGATTGCTGAAACGCAGCTCCGTCGCGACATCGGCAAGGAGGCTTTCATGGACGAACGCAATGTTTGCCCGTTCAATCAACGCGTGATGGTCCGCAATCTCTGCAGCATTGTCGAGCGCAACAGGATTCCGTCCCGCCTTCTGCGCAAACCGCGCCAGTACCTGTCGCCTGCGGGCCTGGTTGTCGATGATCATCAGTGCGTCGTTCAATGCTGCGCCCCGGAACGTTGCTACACGCATTTATCGTAACGGGGCTTGCGGCCAAATATCCACTCAACTCGGTCATTTTCCGGACAGCCACCCCAGGGCACTCCCGACACGGAGATCCGTGCGGACGACCGTCGCGTCAGCGCGCGGAAGACACGGCGTCGGGCTCTGGTACCGCCGGAGCGTCTTTTACCGCGTCACCCAGCACGACTTCGGGCAGTGTCCGCTGCCATAGACGCTGAATCACGAGTCCGCTGTCGAGCAGGACGACCAGATGCGCAATCAGTTCTTCGAGGGTTTCCTGGTCCCAGGCGCGAAATCGATCCAGCGCAGCCGTCCGGCGCAGCAACCAGGCCACACCGCCCCCACTCATTGGCAAATGGGCAGCGTGAAGCAGAACCTGTTGTTGCTGCCAGTGTCGAAACAACGCCGCGCGCAACGGCAGTCGCTCGGCAGGCATGACCTGAGCCGCGCCGAGGTCGGCCAGCGCTTCGAGCGCGCCGTTGTCCTCGACAAGCTGATGCTCGACGGACGGCCCGGCGAGCGAATCCGTCAACACGCGCCATTGGTCGCTCTGTGGTGCCCGGATCAGAACCGTGATACCCGTCGCGCCAAAGATGCGCCCGAGCTGGGTCGACGCCTGTATCACGAAGCGCCGGTAATCGGGAGACTGACCATGGCGGACCGCACCGAGGGCTGACTGATACCAGGCGACGGTACTGCCGCGGAACAGCGACGTCAGTTGCTGTCGGCGGCGCTGACGAGCAACAAAGAACGCATTGGCGAGCACGGTTCTGAAGACGGCGAGCGGCACCGGTTTCGTCAAAAAGAAGAACGCATCCATACGCTCGGCACACTGCAGGGCAGCGGGCCGGTCCGCGGCCGTCACCAGGGTTGCGACGATTTCCGGATGGATGCGACGCAATTCCTCGACGGCTTCCACACCGGTGCCATCCTCGAGCTGGTAGTCGACGAACGCAACTGGGCTCGAAACGAATTCGGGACGACGCTGGCGCAATTCCTCGATCGAGTCGATCAGAATCGGTCGGTAACCGTCACGCTCGACGAAACGTGCGAAAAGCTGGCGCGTCGCGGCATCGTCGTCGACTATGATCACCGAATCACCGGACTCGCGTATCGTTTCACCGTTCATCGCCATCGGCAACCGAACCTTTTCATCCCACGACCGTCCCGATCATATCTGCCATCATGCGGCCTGAACCGCCGGGCACAACCCCGCCTGCTGCAGACGACCCAGCGTATCTGGATCGCTCTGCCGTAACGCCGCACAGAGCTGGTCGGCATCCGGAAAAACAGGCATCGCAACCCCGCCCAGCCGCGTCGCGACCCGCGCAAACATTCTCGGCACCGCTCGCGGCACGCAGGCCATCATGGTCACGTCCGGCATTGCCTTCAGGTGACTGAAGGCGCGGGCAAACGCTCTGGCATAGGATTCGCTGGCCACTGTCATCGCGCGGGCATCGTGCAGAATGACGCACTTGCCGCACGCTTCAACAGCCTCCCGTGCCAGCGTCAACATCTGTTCGGCGATGGGATCGCCATCACCGTCATTGGTGTGCGAAACGACGATGATATGATCGAAGCGGCTGGTGGACGACATGGCGGAAAGGCTCCCTTGTTGGCCGGTGTTGGGTTCGCTGCGCGGCAGATTGTCAGCGTACAGCGTTGCCGTTGTTTCATGCACGCACCGTGCCACTGTGTGCACGTCAGAGCGTTGCAGAATTGCAACATGTGAAGCGACTGTGCCGGATCTGTCGCACAGCGACAACGCCAAAAGAACCGAACAACGCGGCGCAGATGCGCCTCCGGCAGGTCCTACTTGTCCACCGTCCGGGCGTCGGACAGATCGCGAATGTCGTCGAATCGCTCCGCGATCTGCTCCGGCGTCGCGTCGGGCCCGAGGTCGACGCCGCTGTTCTCGACGATGGCGGCCACATAGTAGCGCCCACCGGCCGCCTGCACGATGACGCCGTTCGGCGCCTGTTCGCTGGACAAAAACAACACTGCCGGCGTCACCGCGCGTGGCGGAAACCTCTCCTGCTGCCCCTTCGCCAAGATGTCCTCGGTCATGCGCGTCATCGCGATCCGCGCGATGCAGTTGGTATGGATGTTGTACTTGCGCCCTTCGATCTTCAACGTATTCATCAGACCAACCAGCGCCATCTTCGCCGCGCCGTAGTTGGCCTGGCCGAAGTTGCCGAACAGGCCTGACACCGACGTGGTCAATACGATGCGACCGTACTGCTGCGCGCGCATGTGCGGCCACGCCGCGTGGCAGACGTGAACGCTACCCATCACATGCACGTCCATCACCGCCCGAAAGTCGTCGAGCGTCATCTTCGCAAAGCTGCGATCCCGCAAGATGCCCGCGTTACAGATCGCGATGTCGAGTCGTCCCCAGGTATCCATCGCCTGTTCGACGATTCGCTTTCCGCCTTCGGGGTCGGCGACGGAATCGGTATTCGCGACAGCTTCGCCACCGGCCGCGACAATCTCGTCCACGACGGCCTGCGCCGCCGTCGCGGAGGCGCCCGTGCCGTCCCGCGCCCCACCAAGGTCATTGACCACCACCTTTGCACCACGCGCAGCCAGGCCGAGCGCGTGTTCGCGACCAATCCCGTGACCGGCTCCGGTTACTACGGCGACCTTGCCGTCGAATCGAATCGTCATGATCAACCTCCTGGTGTTTGCGGTATCAACGTCGCCCATCGACAGGCGCACCCCGAGTCAGTATTCTACTAGCTGACGAAATGCCACAGATCCGCGGGAGGCTGATTGTTTTGAAATCTGGGCAAAAGAACGGCACCCTCAATCCGATCGGCTGGGGCTATGAGGAACAGGCCGTTGATCCCGCCGAGCTGCGCCCGCTACTGCGCGGCATTGGATCCGTGCTTGGTATCCGCGAAGATGCGTACCAACCGCCGATCGATCCGGGCGCCATTGAGCTGCCGCCACCGCGCTGGACACCGCCGACGGCCTTGCGCGACCGCTTCGACACGTCACCGGCGACACGGCTGTTGCACGCGGCAGGCCGCAGCTATCGCGACCTGGTCGCGCTGAGGACGGGTCAGATTCGTCACGCCCCCGATGCGGTCGCCCAGCCGGCGAACCGCGACGAACTTGGCGATCTGTACGAACTGGCCGACCGCGACCGGCTCGCACTGATCCCGCGTGGAGGCGGGTCGTCGGTCTGCGGCGGCGTCAACCCCGAAGTGCCCGACGACTTCAACGGGACGATCATCGTCGATCTGACCCGGATGAACCGCGTCCTCGATATCGACGTCACCGACCGGGTCGTCCATGCCGAAGCCGGGATCCTCGGCCCGGATCTGGACGCCGCGCTTGCGCCGCACGGGCTGGCGACACGCCACTACCCGCAGAGTTACTATCACAGCACCCTCGGGGGATGGGTCGCTGCGCGCGGCGCGGGGCACTTCAGCACCCAGTACGCCAAGATCGAAGACCGCGTCGTACAGACCGAGATGGTCACGCCGGCGGGACTGGCGTGGCGCACACGCCAGCTCCCCGCATCGAGCGTCGTCGTCGATCCGAACCGGCTCGCGGCCGGCAGCGAAGGCATGTTTGGCATCCTGACCGAGATCGCGTTGCGCGTCGTTTCAACCCCGACCGCGAAAGCCGCCGACACCTGGGCGTTTCAGACGTTCGAGCAGGCGCTCGAGGCGGGCCGGGCGATCGTACAGGCGGGGCTGTGGCCGACGCAAATGCGAATCCTCGATCCGTTCGAGCGACTCGTCAGCGCGATGCTCTCTGGCAACCCCGCGCCACCCGAAGCGCTCGTCCTGCTGTCGTTCGAAGGCGAAGCGCAGGGCGTAGTCGATGCGCGCGCCGCCGCGGCAGAAAACCTGCTGACGGCGATGGGCGGCAAACAGAAAGCGAAAACCGCCGCCGGCGGCGAAGGCGCGGCGGAATGGAAGCAGACCTTCTTCCGGCAACCCTATCTTCGTGATGTGTTGATCGACCATGCCGTCATTGCCGATACCTTCGAAACGGCGATCCCGTGGCACCGGGCCGCGGACTTCTATCAGGAAGTTCGCAGCGCAGTTCTTGACGCACTCAACGAGGTCTGCGGGGGTGGCGCGGTGCTGTGCCGTTCAACCCATGCATACCCCGATGGAGTCGCGCTCTACTTCTCGTTCTACGGCGCGGGGCGGCATGGCGACCTGATTGACCAGTGGTGGACGCTCAAACGCGCCGCCCAGGAAG
>RFIY01000156.1 GCA_003695505.1 Candidatus Dadabacteria bacterium
ACCGCACTGCTTGTGCCTTACCACGCGGAACGCACCCGGATGGGACGCTTTGTTGACGGGATCGATGTGTTGAAGGCGGCATATGACATCGGCCTCGCAGCGCGCCGCGTGCCGGTCATTATGCCGGTCAGTGTATTTGCGACCGTGGCGTTTGAAGCGAAACTCCATCATCAGGATCCCGCATTTCAGCACTGGTTCGAACGGTCGGTGTGTGTCCTGCACGGGCCGTTCGAGGATCACGCAACCCACGTCAGCACATTGACGGCCTGGCTGGAACACGTCCGGCGCTGAGGTATTGCTGCGCTCCGCTGCCCATCGTGGCCGTCCCCCCCTGGTCGGCGATCTGGTCGCGTCGCTCATTGTCGGTGGCGGACTGCTGGCTGCATGGAGAGGCGTGCATGGGATGCCGCCACTGGCGATTGGCAGCGGCTTTGTGCTGCCACTGATCGTCTATCGTTTCAGTACCTGGTGGAACCGGGTGACGTTCGTGCCGTTGCGGGCCCTGGGGTTGATGCTGCTGATGGGGACAATCTTCTTGCTCGTCCACCTGCCATTCGTGCCGATGTCGGTGCGGGTTTGTACGGGGTTTATTGCCCCCTTGTTTGTTTCGTGGCGGGCCCGGGCGGTCGGAGCCGGCAGACGGGAATACGATCGGTTGCAGCAACCTTGACAACCGCCCGTCGGGAGGCGACCCAACCGTCTGACACTGTCCCGGGAACAAGCTCTCAGGTGTCGGGTTGCGCCAGCCAGGCGCGCGTTTGCGCGTGTTGTGGCGTTTGCAGTATATCGGCCGCCGGGCCGCACTCGATCAGGCGACCACAGCCCTTTTCGGGCCAGCAAAAGGCGAGCTGATCGGCGAGGCGGCGCGCCTGCGCCATGTCGTGGGTGACGAGCAGGATCGCGCGACGGGGTGCCAGTTCGCGGATCAGGACTTCAATATGTTCGGTGGCGTCGGGATCGAGTGATGCGGTCGGCTCGTCGAGCAGCAGCACCTCGGGCCGGTGCAGCAGCGCGCGGGCGATGCAGAGCCGCTGCTGCTGCCCGCCGGACAGGGCTTCCGCGGGTTGATCGAGTCGGTCATGCACTTCATCCCAGAGGCGGACGCGTTGCAGGACGTCGCGGATGCGCTCGGGCCAGGTTCGTTTCGCCTCCTTGCGGACGCGCAGCACGACTTCGAGGTTTCTGCGAATCGAGAACGGCAGTGGATCGGGCTGCTGAGCGATCAGCGCCACGCGCCGGCGCAACTCGTGCGCGGCAAACTGCCGATGGTCGATGCCGTTGAGGTACACCGTCCCTTCGGCGCGCGTCTCCGGAATGGCTTCATGCAACCGGGTGATCGCGCGCAGCAAGGAGCTCTTGCCGCAGCCCGACGGGCCAACCAGTACCGTAACGGAGCCCCGCGCCAGTGACAGGTTCAGGTCGCGGAACGCCGGCTGCTCCCCGTACCACAGCGACAGGCTGTCGATCTCCACAACACCAGCGGTACTTCCGCTCATCTCACAAACTCACTTTCCGCGTCGAGTGATGCTTCGGCCGAAGTAGTGCCGCGAACAGTAGCACCGCCGTCAGCAGGACGAGTGCCGAGCCGGCGGCCGCCTGATCGCCACCGGGCACGTTCATCGCGAGGTCGAGGATGTGCACGCTCAGTGCGCGACCCGAATCAAACACGCTGGCCGGCATTCGCGACGCATAGCCGCTCGTGAACAGCAACGCCGCCGTTTCGGCCGCGGCGCGGGCGAGTGCGGCCAGCATACCGATGAGCAGCGATCCGGCGGAAGCGGGCAGCCAGATGTGCAGCGCCTGCTGAAACGGCGTCAGTCCCAGCGCCCGCCCGGCCTCGACCTGACCGTCGGGCAGGTCCGCCAGCGCGTCGGACCAGAGACGGACCAGCGTCGGCAGGATCATCGCGCCGAGCGTCAGGCCGCCGGCAAGCAGGCTGAAGCCGAATCCTGCGCCGCGAACGAGCAGCACATAACCCGCCAGGCCCCAGCAGATCGACGGGACCGCGGCCAGCGTGTCGATCAACGCGTCATGGCGGTTGCGCGCGCGCTTGTCCGTGACGGTGCGGTGCCAGACGGCGAGCGGCAACGCCAGCGGCGCCGCCGTCAGCAGCGCAAGACCGAGCAGAGCCGTGGTCGAAACGAGCATCGGCGCAATGCCGCCGGCACGTCCGGCGTGGACCGGTTCATCCAACAGGAAGGACCAGGACAGGGACGGTATGCCCTGGCCGACCAGCAGGATCATCAGCCAGAGTGCGACGCCGATCGGGAACAACCCGACCAGGATCCAGCAACCTCGTGTGATCGTGTCGTGCCGGCTCATTGGTTTGTCACCAGTCGTCTCCCCCACCAGAACAGCAACGTCGTCGTGACGATCAGCATCAGGCCCGACAACAGGAGCGCGTCGCGGTGTGCCCCCTGCGCATATGCAAATTCGAGTGCAAGATTGGCGGTCACGGTGCGGATTGATGCGAACGGTCCGGTGGGCCAGTCGCCGACATTGCCGCTGACCATCAGCACGGCCATCGTCTCGCCCATTGCACGGGTCAGACCGAGCAGGGCGGCGCCGGTCGCCGCATGGCGCAGGGATGGCATCACGACCAGTCGCAGGCGCTGGCCAAGCGTCATGCCCAGACTCAGCGCGGCCAGTCGGCGCGAATCGGGGATGCGTTCGAGCGCGGCGTCGAGCGCCAGCGCCATTGTCGGCCAGATCATCAGCGCCAGGACGATCGTCGCGGCAAGCAGCCCCTGTCCGGGCGGGTGCCAGCGCGACAGCAGCGGCGCCAGCGCGGCGAGGCCCCAGAAACCCCAGACGACCGACGGAATCGCGCCCGCAACGAGTGTGAGGCGCCGCAGCGTTACCCCGCCGTGCCGCGGCCAGAGATGGGTGGCCAGCGCACTGGCGAGCGCGGCCGGTAGCGCCAGCACGAGCGCGCCGCCCGCGACCGCGAACGTCGCGCTGACGAAGCGGGCGATCCCGAACAGGGATCGCGCGGGCAGCCAGCGTTCACCGGCAAGTGCGGGCGCAATGGGTAGCGCGTGCGGATCGAACAGTGCGACCACGAGCGCAAGCAGGAGTCCCGCGGGGACCAGCAATGGCGATTGGCGGCGCATCCGTTTACCCACGAGCGGCGGGAACTGGTACGACGCCGTGCGAACGGAAGATGGGGGCGGTTTCCGGCGAAGTTGCCCATTCCAGAAATGCCCGCACATGCGGCGGTGGAGACGGACGGGTGACCAGGTTCAGGTGGCGAACGAGCGGATACCGGCCAGTCGCGACAGCCGCCGGCGTGGCCGGAACGCCGTCGATCGCCGTCGCGGTGATCGCGGCGCCATGTGCGGCTTCCCATTGTGCCGAGCCGATCGAGACGTAGGCGATCGCACCCGGCGTCGCGGCCACGGTGCGGATGCCCTGCACGTTGTCGCCGATGATGACCTGGGCACGGATCTGCTCATCGGCCAGCCCTGTGTACTTCAGAAACAGCTCCTGCGTTGCGCGTCCGGCGGCCTTGTGGACGACCGTGATCGGCAGATCCTTCCCGCCGAGCTCCGACCAGCGCGTCATGGCTCCGGTGTAGATGCGACGCAGATCCGTCAGCGACAGATTGCGGACGGGATTGCTGCGGTGGACGATGACGGCCAGGCCGTCGAGCGCGATCTCCGTGGCGTGCAAATCGTGTTCATCCGGATGCAGGGCCCGTGACACCATGCCAATGTCGTTGAGTCCTTTCCGCGTGTCGAGGATCCCGCGCGTCGAGCCGCCGGTCTGGACGTCGATGCGGAGGTTCGGGTGTGTCGACTCGTAGCGGCGGGCGAGGTCCTCGGCAATGGGCGCGATCGTGCTGGAGCCGGTCAGGACGATGCGCGTCCGGTCCGTGGAACGAGAACAGGCGGCAGCCGCAAGGGCCACCGCCAGAATCATCACCCGTGTGACGTGTCGCTGCAAAGGTGACTACCGTCCGCAGGGATTGCACGGATTGTGCATCTTCTTGTGCTGCATGCCGCAGGGGTTGCAGGGATTCATCTTCTTCATGCCGCACGGATTGCAGGGGTTGTGGCCCTTCATGTGTTTCATCGCACACGGATTCGCTGGCTTGAAGCCGGGCTGGATGTGTTCGACCCAGGCGGTCAGGTCGGCCAGTTCCTGCGAATTCCAGGGCAGCGGATCCGACATCATCGGCACGACCATGCACAGTTGCACCATTTCGGCGGCGTTGACTTCGTCAAGTCCGGCGCGATCCTTGGCCATCTGGACAAAGTGGGGGTAGGGTTTGGCGAAGGTGGGGCGCATCTGGCCATACTTGTTGATGTGGCAGGTCGCGCACGCCAGGCCTGACTTACCGAGTGAACGGTTGTTCCAGAGTTTTTCCCCGCGTTTCCAGTCGCCCTTAACCATTTTCGGTCGGCGCGGCTGCTCGATCCGATCCGGATCGATATCGGGTCCCTTTTTGGCGGCGCACGGGTTGCACGGATTGCAGGGGTTGCTCATCTTTTTCCCGGCGCAGGGGTTACAGGGGTTCGCCTGTGCCGGTGTTGCGGGCACGGCGGAGACGAACAGCAGTGCGACGGTGGACAGAAGAACGGCGATTGCTCGTGGCATATGTGAG
>RFIY01000157.1 GCA_003695505.1 Candidatus Dadabacteria bacterium
AAATCCGAACACGTCGATACCGCGTCTGTGCGATCATAACGCGGGTGCGTTGTGCGGAAGTGCGAAAAGTGAGTGTTGTACGTGTCCACCCAGGTGCAGTTTCCCGTTCGCAGCGGTTTCTACAAGACGTTGCGGCAACGCGTCAGATCCGAACTGGAACAGGCCGGCCTGTCGGAACGTGACGCCTGGCAGATGTACGCCAAGACCGCGTTCATCGTCACGTTGGCCACCGTATCGTACATTCAGCTTGTTTTCGTCGCGTCCACGCTGACCGAGGCCCTGATCTGGGGCTTCCTGCTCGCGCAGAGCCATGTGATGATTGGTTTCGACGTCATGCACGATGGCGGGCACGGTGCATACTCTCGCCACCGTTGGGTCAATGCGTTCATGGGCCATCTGCTCGATCTGATCGGCGGCAACCAGCGCCTCTGGCATTTCAAGCACAACATCCGTCATCACACCTACACGAACATCGACGGCCTCGACGAAGATCTGGAAACCGGCGGCATTCTGCGCCTCAGCCCAGGGCAACCGCGCAAATGGTGGCATCGCGCGCAGGCCTGGTATGCGTTTCCGGTCTACGCGCTGTTGTCGCTTTACTGGGTCTTTTTCAGTGATTTCAAGGAATACCTGACCCGTCGGGTCGGCCAGTTACCCATAGACCCGCCAACGATGAAGGACAGGCTCATTTTCTGGGGTGGCAAGGCCTTCTACTTTGGCTATGCACTGGTCCTGCCATCGTTTTTCCATCCGTTCACGCATGTGCTGGCGGCCTTCGTGGGGATCCACGTCGTGCTCGGTTTTTCACTGGCGCTCGTTTTTCAGCTCGCGCACACCGTCGAGGAAACAGACTTCCCCGAACCGGACGCCGGTGCGATGCCCGATGAATGGGCTGTCCATCAGCTCAGAACAACGGCGGACTTCGCGCGTCACAATCCGCTCGTCAGCTTCTACGTCGGCGGCCTCAATTTTCAGGTCGAACACCACCTGTTCAGCAAGATCTGCCACGTCCGCTATCCCCGGATCAGTCGCGTGGTCAAGGAAACCTGCCAGGAATACGGCGTCCCGTACCACGAATCGCCATCCGTCCTTGCGGCGATCCGCTCACATCTGCGCTTCTTGCACACGCTCGGCCAACCAGAGCGCGCGTAGCCCTGAACGGGCAACCGGATACCAGTCCCGGAACCACATCAGATCGCTACCTGACCGTTTCCCGCCCCGCGACCGAGCCCAGCAGCGTGCTGCTGCCCCCTTGCGGGCTGCAACCAGCGCAACGCATGGAAAATTTACGCATCTATGTAACTGCACCGCAACGCGGCTACGCAGCCGGCGTAACGCTATACTAATAAATATGAAGGTGCGCGAGGTTCTCAGGCGATTGCACGAGGATGGTTGGGAGATTGCCCGTACACGCGGCAGCCATCGGCAACTGAAGCACCCGACGAAGACCGGATTAGTAACCGTTGCCGGAAAGCCATCCCACGATGTACCGCCGGGAACGCTTAACAGCATTTTCAAACAAGCCGGTTTGCCTAAGCCCGGAGATTAAGGAGGTTCCTGGTGCGATACGCAATAGTAATCGAAAAATCCCAAAACAACTATGCTGCATACGTTCCAGATCTGCCCGGGTGCGTCGCTACAGGGGACTCAGTAGCCGAGGCGGAACAGCTCATACGCGAAGCCATCGAGTTTCACATCGAGGGCCTGCGTGAAGAAGGACTTGAAGTGCCGCAGCCAAGCAGCAAAGTCGAGTATGTAGAAGTCGCTGCGTAACTCGTTGCGGCGAATACACTCTGAATCCACCCAGGCAGCTTCTCTCGAACTCCGGCCGAGTCGAGTCCGTAAACTGCTGCAAATTTGGCTGAAGACGGGAGCTCGTCGCTGTGGGCGGCCTGCGGCGACAGCCCCCTGACGGCCCGATCCTCAGGCGACCCGGCCCCTCCCTGTCCAGACGCTCCGTCTCCCCACTTGCACCACGCGGTATCCTGTTTCTATGGCATCGAACGAATCCGCACTCCGCGCAAAGGCGCAGAAGGCCCTCGGCAAGGGCGATATTGCCGGGGCACTCGCCGCCTACCAGCAATTGTTGAAAATCCATCCCGAAGATGCACGCCTGTGGGTCAATGTCGGCGACCTGTGCGCAAAGATCGGCCAGAACCAGACCGCGCTGGACATTTATGCGCGCGCCGTCGAGCGCTATTCGCAGGAATTTCGTCTCGAAGAGGCCATTCGGATCTGCCGCAAGATGCTGGCACTCAAGCCTGGCGATGCAAAACTGAAGAAACGACTCGCCAACCTCGAAAGCCGCGTCCAGATATCACGGGCCGCGAAACGTGGCAACGACACCATCCACCGCTGGCAACTTGAACAGCAGCAGCAACAAGAAGCGGAGATTCCCGCAGATACGGGATCATTTGAGGTCGAATTCGGCAGCCGATTACCCGATGCGCCGCCAGCCGAGCAGTCGAGCACCGGTTCCGACAATTTGCTGCTGGAGATCCTTGCCGAGGATCCCTCTGCAGACACGCGCACTGAGGAGACACAGCCTGTCACCCTCGACAAGTGGCTTGCGGAAAATCCGCAGGGGGTGACGGCTGAAGACCTGTTTGCGACGACGCAGGAACTACGGCGCGTCATCGTCGAGAAATCCAAAGGCTGAGGTCCTCCGGCTCACCGCCAGCACCCCTGCCGCAGATGTATCACACCGAACGGATTCGGCGGCTGTTGCGACATCAGTTCCCCCGCTGAAACAACGCCCCCATACGGCGCGAGGTGTATCATGAACGGCACGACCTCAGAATGTCCTGAACACGTCTTTTCTCATGAATGCACTTATTGCGATCGTGGGCTGCGGTCCGGCCGGATCCGCAACCGCGCTTGAGCTGCTGAACCTCGGCGTCGATCCAGGCGACATCCTCATGCTTGACCGGGCGACCTTCCCCCGTCCAAAGTTGTGCGGTGGCGGCGTTACCTGGCGCGGCACGCAGACGCTGATCGAACTGCTCGGTGCGCAGCCGACCGGCGGCAGCGCGACCCAGGGACTGGTATTGTCGTGCGAGCATGTTGGCAGCCTGACGATCCGTGAACCTGGGCCGCAGTGGCTCTACGACCGGGCCCATATCGACAATCTGTTGCTCGAAGCATGCAGAGCACGCGGGATCCGCATCCTCGAGGCCACGCCGCTGACCGATTTTCATGAGCGGGTCGATGGCTGGGAACTGAAGGCCGGGCACAGCACGCTACGCAGCCGCTGGCTGGTGGGCGCCGACGGTGCCGGCGGATCCGTACGGCGGCTCGCGGGTCTGTCCGGGGGGCATACCGGACGCCTCGTCGAGGCGGTCTATGAACCGGTTGGCCACGAGCCCGACCCCGATTGGCTGCAGTTCTCTTTCGACCCGTTGCTGGAGAACATTCGTGGCTACGGCTGGATTTTTCCCTATCCGTTGCCCGACGGTCAGATGTACTGGAAGCTGGGTATCATGGATGGTGTCGGCAAGACCCCTGGCAAGGCGCTGCGCGACTGGACGGCGCGCTTCGCGCAGCGAAGCGGCTTTCGCATGCTCGATGATCGCATTCATGGCTGGCCCGAACGTTATTTTTCCCGGCACGCGCGTGCACACCGGCCTGGGCTCATTCTTGTCGGTGAAAGCTGGGGCATCGACGCACTACTTGGTGAGGGGATTGCACCGAGTCTCGCGATGGGCCGCTATGGAGCCAGGCGTCTGCGCGAGGTGCTGGACAACGGCCGATTCGTCATTGGAGACTACGAAAAGCGATTCCTGTTTACCGAAGAAGGCTGGAATCTGTACTTCCACGAGTTTCTCGCGCAACGACTGTATGGGCAAGGATCTCTGCGCTGGCTGAACGTGCTGCTCAACTCGCCGCGCTTGCGTGACCTCGGCGCAACCGGTCGTGCCGCCTACGGCCGCCTGGCGCGCAACTGGCGCCCGATGCTCGCCGCGCTCGGTGGCCATGTCCTTCGCCACGGTCTGCCGCTGCCGGATTTGCCGGATTCAGCTCACGCCCCGGCCTGAATCAGGCTCGGCGTGTTCTGAGGGACCGCGCGCCAGGATCCGCACCGGCACAGGAAAGCACAACGACAAACCGTAACCGGCTGTTGCAACTTCATTTTCCGGCGCAATTCACCTGATCGCACAGCCCGTCTCTGTCGCTGCGCCGGGGTCGCACTCGCACATCTCGAAAAAGCCCTGAAACAAGAACGTGTTTCAGAAATCGCCAAGAAAATTGATCTGGATCAATTTTTTGAAGCGGAGCATACGCTACGATTTGACCAAACGGTAAATCTTGCCTGCAAGCCTGCGGTCAACGATACCGTTGAAGGCCACCAGCGAGCTCCAGGAGGGTGTACATGGAACTCAAGGATATCGACATTTTCGACCTCGACGGCTACCAGCGGCGTGGCATCCCTCACGACCAGTTCGAGTACCTGCGCGAAAATGCGCCGGTTTATTTCCATCCCGAGCCGCAGCAGGAGCTGCGTCCGAACATTCCCCCCACCGGATTCTGGTGTATCACCAAACACGCAGACGTCGTCCATGTCTCGCGCAACCCCGAAATCTTTTCGTCGCAGCGCGGAGGCACCAACATTTTCGACGTCTCGCCGGCCGAACTGGCGCGGATCACGTTGATGCTGATCAACATGGATCCGCCGCACCATGTGCGCCTGCGACGTCTGATCAAGACCGGCTTCTCGCCGCGGATGGTGCGCAATATGACGCCGCAGGTACGCCGGGCCGTGCGCGAAACAATCGACGATGTGATCGAAAAAGGCGAATGTGACTTTGTCGAGAGCGTCGCCGCCGAGATTTCGCTGAAGATCCTCTGCGACGTTCTCGGCGTTCCGCGCGAAGATCGCCAGCTCGTCTACGACTGGACCAACTGGCTGATGTTCTTCGACGACCCCGATTCACCAGCCACGGCCGAGGAAATGTTGTCCATTTCGCAGGACATCTGGGCCTACGCAAGCGCGCTTGCAAAGGAAAAGCAGAAAAACCCGGGGCATGACATCACCAGCATCCTCCAGGCCGCCGAGGTCGACGGGCGCAAGCTCAGTGAACTCGAATACAACATGTTTTTCCTGATGCTGCTCGTCGCCGGCAACGAGACGACGCGAACCGGGATTTCTCAGGGTCTTCGTCTTCTGCTCGAACACCCCGACCAATGGGCGCTGCTCAAATCGAATCCGGACAAGTATCTGGCGACAGCGGTCGACGAGATTCTCCGCTTCGAGCCGCCAGTGATTTCGTTCCGCCGCACCGCGACGCAGGATACGGAGCTGCGCGGGCAACAGATCAAGGAAGGTGACAAGGTCGTGATGTGGTACAGCGCGGCCAACCGTGACCCCGAGGTATTCGAAGACCCGCTCACGTTCGACATTACTCGCGAACACAACCCGCACCTTTCGTTCGGCATGGGAGAACACTTCTGCCTGGGCAGCCACGTGGCACGCCTCGAAATGACCGAAACGTTTCGCGAGCTCGCGCTGCGCATGCCGGATGTCGAGGCCGTCGCGCCACCGGAGCGGTTCCGGTCGAACTTCCTGAACGGCTTCAAGCACTATTACATCCGCTTCACGCCGGGCGAACGGCTCGGCTGGAACGAAGCCGACGAAGAAGTCGCCGCGTAGTGCCCAGGCGCCGACACACTGCATTGATCCGATTGACCAACTGAATCCAGGAGGAACACCCCATGGCCAATACCCGCTACCCGTTCACAAGCAGCCCCAAGGGCTGGTACATGGTCGCGTTTTCAGACGAACTTCAGCCCGGCGATCTCAAGCCGGTGACCTACTTCGAGCAGGACCTAGTCCTCTATCGTGACCATGACGGCGAAGTACACCTGCTTCACGCCTATTGCCCGCATATGGGCGCCCATCTCGCCAGCGGCGAGGTGCATGGCGGCGTACGCATCAAGGACGGCAACATCGTCTGCCCATTTCACCAGTGGGAATTCAACGGCAAGGGTGAGTGCGTCAGCATCCCCTACGCCGAAAAAATCCCGCCCAAGGCGAAAATTCCCTGCTGGCACGTCGTCGAAAAGAACAAGATGATCATGGCGTGGCACAACATCGAGGGCGGCGAGCCGGAATGGGAACTGCCGGACATCCCGGAAGTATTCAGCGACGAGTGGACCGACTACGAGGTCCGCGAATGGATCATTCGCACCCATAACCTCGACATGGCCGAAAACCAGGTCGATGTCGCCCACTTCCAGTACCTGCACGGCACCCAGGACTATCCGCGCAGTGAGGCCGAAGTCGACGGCCACATCATGCGTGTGGTCTCGAAAGCCGGCATGGGTACACCGCGGGGACAGGTTCAGGGCGGGATCGAATCCACTTCGTACGGATTCGGATTTTCGACGATTCGCTTTACCGGCATCGTCGACACGATGCTGGTCACCTCGACGACGCCGATCGATGGCGAGTATGTCCACACCCGCTTCTGCTTCATGGTCAAGAAGACCGGCGGCGCCGACGTGACGAAGGGGGTCGGCAAGGCCTTCATTCGTGAAGTATCCCGCCAGCTCGAGGAAGATATCCCGGTCTGGGAAAACAAGGTCTTCGTTCACCCGCCGGTGCTGTGCGAAGGCGACGGCCCGGTAGGGCTGTTCCGCAAGTGGATCAAGCAGTTCTTCCCGGCCGGCACGTTCGACAAGCTGAACGTCCAGGCGGCTTCGTACGGCCACCAGGAACCCGCGGGGCCACGTCCCGGCGAACCGAAGGATGTAGCCCCGCAGCAGCAGGCCTCGGCAGGCTGACACGCCGCCTCAACCAAGGAGGAGACCATGGGCAAAGATTACGACAAAAGACAGGAAATCTTCTCGGGCTACCCCCGCGGATGGTTCGTGGTGGCATTCTCGGACGAACTGGGTCCGGGCGACATTCTCAAGGTCCCGTGCTTCGGCGATACCATCGTCGTCTACCGCGGAGAAGACGGCGTTGCACGGGCGATGGATGCTTATTGTCCACACCTTGGCGGCGGCTTTGCCCGCGGCAAGGTCGTCGGCGACAGCATCGAGTGCCCGTTCCATGCCTGGCGTTTTGGACCGGATGGCAAGTGCAATCACATACCCTACGCGAAGGGCATCCCCGAAAAGGCGCGCGTCGCGACCCGCATCATTCAGGAAGTCAACAATATCATCTATCTCTGGAACGACCCCGAGGGTGGCGAGCCGGACTTCGATATACCGGTGCTTCCCGAATGCGACAGCGATGAGTGGACGCCCTGGGAGCACGCGAAACTGGAAATCCCGACCCACCCGCACGAGCTCGTCGAAAACGTGGTCGATATCGGCCACTTCGCGCCGGTACACGGCACCCATGTCGAAAAATTCGAAAACGAGTTCCGCGGCCACCTCGCAATCCAGCGCAATGCCGGCGTCGCCTATCCCCTCGGCGGTGGCGTCGACCGCTACAGCATCGAGGCGACATACTATGGCCCGGGATTCCAGATTTCGTACTGGAATGGTTATCTGGAGGCGCGGCTGATCAACGCCAACACGATGATCGACAAGAACAAGATGACGCTCCACTTCGGCGTGATGCTCAAGAAGGGCAAGGACGCGCGCGTTACGGACAACTTCCTGAAGGGATATGTAGAGAACCTCAGCAAGGGCTTCCAGGAAGACGTCGACATCTGGCTCGAGAAGAAGTTCACGCCGCGCCCGGTGTTGTGCGACGGCGACGGCCCGATCATGCGCCTGCGCAAGTGGTACGCCCAGTTCTATACACCGCGCGCCCAGGTTCAGCCCCTGCCATTTGACGGCAAGCCGCTGGAAACCGAAGTGCTGCCGGTCGCGCAATAGGGAGAAGGTTGTATGCAGGCTGCCGAGGTACAACAAACCGCGCCCCCTGGGCGCAAAGAACTGATCGCACGGGCGGAGGCGATGGTACCGCGCCTGATCGAGCGTGTGCCGGAAACCACCCGGATGCGCATGGTGCACCCGGACACGATCGCCGAGCTGCAGGAGGCGGGCTTTTTTCGCGCGCTGCAGCCGGCCCGCTGGGGCGGACTCGAACTGGATCCGACCGTATTCTTCGACATAGCCGCGATCATCTCGTCGGCGTGCCCGTCCACTGCGTGGGTCCTGGGCGTCGTCAGCGTCCATAGCTGGCAACTGGCGCTCTTTCCCGACCAGGCGCAGCAGGATGTCTGGGCCGACGACAGCAGCGTGCTGATTTCATCGTCGTACATGCCGGTCGGCAAGGTTCGTCGCGTCGATGGCGGCTTCATGCTGAGTGGCCAGTGGGGCTTTTCCAGCGGCGTCGATCACTGTGACTGGGCCATGCTGGGCGCGTTTGCGGCCGATGAAGACGGCAACCCCGACCATCAGGACCTGCGCACGTTTCTGGTACCCAAAACCGACTTCGAAGTTGTGGATGACTGGTTCGTATCCGGTCTCCAGGGCACCGGTAGCAAGTCGGTCAAGGTAACCGAAAAGTTCGTCCCCGAATACCGCACGCACAAGTTTGCTGATGGCTTTCGCCAAAGCAGCCCGGGCCACGCAGAGAACACGGCACCGCTGTTCAGGATTCCGTTTGGCCAGCTATTCGTCCGTGCGGTCGCATCGAATGGTATCGGCATGCTGACCGGCGCACTTCGGGAGTTCATCGCGGTGCAGAAGGCACGTGTCGCCCGCAGTGTCGGCGCTCGCGTCGCCGAGAACCCGCAGGCGCAGCAGGCGGCCGCCCAGGCGGCAGCGACGTTGAAGGAGCTGAAACTCGTCTTCTACGATCAGCTCAATGACATGATGGATCACGTCCGCGACGGAAAGAAGATCCCGCTCGAAAAACGGGTCCAGTGGCGCTACGAGGCGTCACTCGTCGGGCCGAAATCACGGCAGGCGATCGACGACCTGTTCCGCGCGAGCGGCGGAAGCGCGATCTACGACACCAATCCGATTCAGCGCTTCTTCAACGACATGCACGCTGCCGAGGCGCACTATGTCAACAATCCGTTCAAGCCGGCCTGCAACTTCGGCAGTGTATTGCTGGGCGGCGAGAACACCGACTTCTTCATTTGAACGATGGGCGATATTTCGCAACTTGGCTACATCGAGTTCGAAGTTTCCGATCCTGACGCCTGGGAACGATTCGGAACGAACGTCCTGGGTCTGACGGCAAGCCCGAAACGCGATGACGGAGGCTATTCGTTCCGCCTGGACAGTCGGCGGCACCGAATCTTCATCCGCCCGGGCGCGGCCGATGATCTCGTCACGCTTGGCGTCGAAGCCGCGGACAATGATGCGCTCGAACGGATCCTCGAGCGCCTGCGCAAAAACGACGTCGCGTACCGCGAAGCGCCACCAGAACGCACGGCCGCGCGTGATGTCGAACGCCTCGTCCTTGCGCGCGAACCGGGCGGCGTCGATCTGGAGTTGTATGTCGGCCCGGCCATCGAGGCGGACGCGCCCGACACGCCGCTCGTTCCGTCAGGCTTCGTCGCGGAAGACATGGGCTTTGGTCACGTCGCGCTACGTGCCGAGGACCTGGGCGAGACCGAACGATTTTTCTGCGACATCCTCGGCTTTCAGCTCAGCGACAGGATCATCTGTCGGCTCGGCGGCATGGACATCAACATCACCTTTCTGCACGTCAATCCGCGCCACCATTCGATTGCGTTCGGCGCGGGTCTGCCGAAACACATTCATCACTTCATGCTCCAGACCCGCTCCATCGACGACGTGGGTGCGGCAATGGACCGCACGGTCGACAACGGATTCGAGCTGGTTCAGACCATGGGCCGCCATCCGAACGACAAAATGATTACGTTTTACGGACGTACACCGTCCGGCTTCGAGTTCGAATTTGGCGCCGGAGGGTTGAGCATCGACGACAGTACATGGGAAGTCCAGACCCATGGGCTGGTCAGTGAATGGGGACACCGCCCGCCCCGCGCATACGCACGCGCGCCGCGCGGCACAACTTCCTGATGACAAAGGAGGACCGATATGAAACGACTGATTGTAGATCCGGATGCCTGCGAAGGACACGGAAAATGCGTCGAAGTCGCGCCCGATATGTTCTACCTGCCCGATGACGAAGACCTCGTTCAGATCCTTGTGCCCGAGCCGCAGACAGAGGAACAGATCGCCAGGGCCGAAGCCGCGATCGCAGCCTGTCCGCGCTACGCACTCAGATGGGCTGACGAATCGCTCGGGTAACCGGCTGAACGCGCACGCTGAGCCTCGGCGCGCGCGGACGTGACGCCAACCGGCAAAGGCACAGGATTCCATGACCGCTGCTCCCGACATCGCGCTCGATCCTGCCCGCTTCGAGCGCACGATGCGCAGATATCGCATCTGGGAGCGCTGGTTCCAGCCGACGCTCGTTGGCGTCGACAACCTGCCCGCCGGCGGCGCGCTGATCGTTTCAAATCACGGCACCTTCGGATTCGATCTTTCGGCACTCGTCCGGGCGGTCTGGCTGGCAACCGGCCGCCCGCTACGCTCGCTCGGCGACCACATCGTCTTTCGCACACCCGGCATCCGCCGTCTCGCACACGATATGGGGATCGTCGAGGGCACACCGGACCATGCGCACGCGCTCCTGACCGGCGGAGCCTGGGTTCTCGTCTATCCTGGTGGCGCCCGCGAAGCGATGCCGTCCGCATCGGAACGCTACCAGTTGTTCTGGGACGGCTCACATGGCTTCGCCGAAACGGCCATCCGCGCGCAGGTGCCCATCGTGCCAATGGCCGGCATCGGCGTCGACGATGTCTACGACGAGTGGATTTCTCGCGACCAGATCGCCGCGACCCGACTCGGCCAATGGGTCGCGCAGACCTTCGGCGAAAAATATGTCTTCCCGATTTACCGCGGCCTCGGCCCGCTCCCGAAGCCGGTCTCGATCCGGTATGTTTTTGGTGCCCCGATCCCGGTGCCGAAGACGGCCAGCGAAGCCAACCGCAAACGGCTGCACAAGCGCGTCCGGGACGTAACCCGAGCACTCATCGACCGCGAGCTTGCCAAAACACGATGATACGCCAAACACCGCGTTTCTTGCACTGCTCCCAAACCAGCGGCACGGCACTGCATCTGACCTTCACCGGGGACCTGCTTCATCGGAACATGACGCCGTTTTCTCAAATTCTGCAGCCTCGCGTAACGCGGAGGGATTCACAACGTCAGCCACAACAACCTGGATGTGAAACAAGACAGCCGCACGAACAGGCTCCGGAAGAGATGGCGTCGACAATCAGGAATGACTTCATGGTAACAACCGCGGATCGATGCATCGGGAACACTCGCCAGTTTGCTCAAACTGTCCAGGACTCGCGGCAAAGGATAGAAAGTTCCCAACACGTCGGTCCCCTCCAGCCTCCCTTTGCATGCTGCTACCCTGTGAAACTGGAAATCCATCTACGAACGCAACGGAGAACACCAAGGGTATGAAGCACCACCCGGGCATCTTTTGCCTGTTGCTGCCGTTGTTGCTGTCGGGCTGTGTCGATGGCGCCGCTCCGCGACCTGCCGCACCGCAAATTGACGAACTGATCACCGAGCCGGAGTTCTACGACGTCTATGAGGCTGGGACAGACGGGTACCATACCTATCGAATTCCGGCGGTGATCAGAACCACGGAGAATACGCTGCTGGCCTTTGCCGAAGCGCGCGTCGACAGCTACTTCGACAAATCCGAGAACGACATCGTCTTGCGGAGAAGCGACGACCTCGGCGTAACCTGGGGGGAGCTTCAGGTGCTGTACGATGCCGGCGTCTATTCGCTCAACGACCCCGTTCCAGTCCAGATAACATCCGGCGTTCACGCGGGGAGGATCCTGCTGATGTTCCATCGCATCCCCTGCAAACAGATCGAATCGCTCGACCAGTGCGAGCCCGTTGGCGATCTGCCACACGCAATGCTGTTGATGTACAGCGATGACGACGGCCGCACCTGGTCTGAGCCAGAGGACATCTCTGACGCCATTTCCGCGGATGGCCAGGGCGTCGGCGGCGTCGGGCCGGGGATCGCCATCGTCAAGCAACGGGAACCGAAAGCCGGACGGATCATCTTTCCGATGCGGGTTGGAGAAACCAATTACGCCGCCTACAGCGACGATGGCGGCGAAAACTGGGCCGCCGGCGCCCTGGTCGATACCGACACGACCGTCGGCGGAGGGAATGAGGCGCAGATCGTCGAGCTGATCAACGGGGATCTGTTGTTGAATGCACGCAATACCGCCGGAACTGGATTCAGAAAAACCGCGATCAGCTCGGATGGCGGGGAAACCTGGTCTCCGATGACCGATGACACCGAGCTGGTCGATTCACGCGTGATGGCATCGATTCTTCGATTCTCGTGGGACACCGATGATCGCAGTCGGATCCTCTTTTCCAATCCGGCCAATCCGGAGGTTCGTATCGAAGGGACGATCCGCCTGAGCTACGACGAAGGGCAGACCTGGTCCGTCAGCAAGGTCCTGGAACCGAACATTTTTGCGTACAGCAGTCTGGTGAAACTGGACTGCCGCCATGTCGGCGTGCTATTCGAACAGGGCCTGGCATCGGAACACATGATCTTCGCTCGATTTTCTCTGAACTGGCTTACCGACAACGCAGACATCCCCTCCTGCGAAACGGAGTCTTCGCAGGACTGACCGGAGGTGCTGTGCACCTACTGCCCCTTGCGCCGTTCCAGGTCTTCCATGACATAGACCCGCATGAATTCGCCCTCGTCGAGACCGTCGTAGCCGGCCTCGGCGAGAAATCGGAAGGCGCGATCCCGGTCGACGCCGAGCAGATTGCTGAGCAGATCGACGGCCCGGACAGCGCTGTAGCCAGACCAGGCCGGCATGAATTCGCGCGCGAACAGTTCCGCGCCGGAAACGCCACAGGTCAGCTCACGCGGGATTTCGGTCCAGGTTTTGCGCAGGTATTTTCGGTTGCGTGCCGGATCGGCCTCCAGCTCCGGCCCGAGCAGATCCGCCAGTCTGCGGAAACCCTGCGTACACTGGCCCGGAGGCGCGAGCAACGCGGCCAGCCGGGCGACCTGTTCGTCTGGCGGACGCTGCCGCCACGATGTCGCATCAAAAAACCGCCCCAGCGCCTGGCCAGGTCCCCATACCTGACGAGCCATCGTGACGGCGGCCACGGCATCGAATCCGCCGTCGATCAACTCCTGTGCCCACAGCATTCCGTCACCTTCAATCCAGATGCGCGCGGCGAGCCACTGCGCATCGAGCCCCGCACCCGCTGCCTGAATCGCCTGTAACAGGCCAGACCAGCCACCGAGGACATCGGCGACCCGTCCCATGCGCTTCGCAGCCGGCTCGAACCAGGCGGGAACGCCTGCACCCAGGCTGGGAATCGGCCAGGTGTCCGGCCGAACGGATGACCCTGGGGGAAACAGCAGCATGAAGACCAGTCCATTCATGCCCCCATACGTCGCGGGATCTCGAATCTGAAAGCCGCTGTCGGCATACCGCGAGGCCGCGAACCCGCGCAAAACATCGCCTGCATCGCGGTCGACCAGAAGCGCCCCGACGGCCGCGAGCTTCGATCCCGCATCACCCTCACCACCCCAGCCGTTATCAATCACGAAGTCGATCGCACGGCCAAGGCTGTCAAAATAGTGTTCGAGCAGGCGCAGTACGGCGCGCCGGTCGTCCCAGCCGCGCACGCGCAATTCGGCCACGGTCTCTGCAAATTCGACCGCCGCGGCAAGGCTGGAATGACGGATGTCCGCGACAAGTGCATCGGGATTCGTGCCGCCGCCCTCCAGGTCGAAGACAACCAGTTGCAGCACCATCTGCACCTGCGGATCGTACAGCGTCGTGTCTCCAAAAACGTCATTGAGCGCGACGCGCAGCACCAGCAACGCCTTTGCTGTTCCGAGCCGGCCGCGTTCGATGGCCTCGGCAACCAGCCTCGCGATGTCGGTCTTTTCCTGCAACGTCGCGGTAAACGATCGGCCCCGCAGTGCAAGCGGCTTGAATGCGGCAACCAGCGACTCATAAAGTGCGCGCTCGGCCGGCGCGCGCAAGTCGATCATGCCGCCGTACCCCACGGCGAGCAGAAAAGCGACCGGATCGCCTGAGAATACCTGCTCCAGAAGTTGTTCGCGAAAACGCTGCCCACCCGGCAAGGCGTCCCCGGACTGCAGCAGCACGTCGTACATGATTTCCGCCGCGCGCCGTCGCGGAACCGTGGCGCCGTCGAGAATCTCCTGGAACTGTCCGGCCAGCTCGATCGGGCTGACGCCCTCCTGCTCGGCCGCCACCTCGATTGCCGCGCGCAACCGACGATACAATTCTTCCTCTGGCGCGGAAACGCGGAGCTGGTAGCTGGGCGCTGCGCAACCAGCCACGATCAGGCAGCATATCCACCACACGCTGCGCAAACGACGCCTCCGTCTGCGGCGCGTTTCAGCGTTCGGCATGTCGGCCTCCGTCAACCGGCAGCACGGCGCCCGTGACATAGGACGCGTCCAAAGCAAGAAAACAGACCGCTTCCGCCACGTCCTGCGGCGTTCCCATGCGTTTCAGCAAGGTGCGTTCGGTCGAGCGGCGAATCATCTGCTCATCATAGTCGACCGGTGCAAGGACCGGCCCCGGTGCAACCGCGTTGACCCGCACCTCGGGAGACAGTTCGCGTGCGAGCAGCTCCACGGCAGGGTGAAGTGCGGCCTTCGCGATCGAGTGCGCGCCATAGCCGGGCCAGAGCACAAGGCCGGCTGCATCGGAAACCAGCACAATCGCCCCACCCCTCGCCCTCATCGTCTCACCGATGTGCGCGGCCAGCCAGACCGGCGCGCGAAGATTCAGCGCAAGGATTTCGTCGAATTCCGCGGGGCTTGTCTCTCTGAGGCGCGCCCGGACGAAACTTGCCGCACTCAATACGAGCAGATCCGGCGGTTGCGCCTCGGTCACAACATCCGCAAACCGTTCAAGGGCTCCGGGATCACGCAGATCGGCCTGGAGCACCCGGCTTCCAGCCGGAAGTGTTGCGACAAGCGCCTCCGCAGCATCGCGGCTACCGTGACAGTGAACCGTAACCGAGCATCCACGCTGCCCGAGCGCTCGGCTGATGGCCGCGCCGAGCCGCACGGCCCCGCCGGTCACCACCGCGTGCATCAACGGCGATCCTCGAAGTAGAGCAGCGCCGGAACATCGTCGAGGCCGAGATGTTCTCGCAGGCGTCGCAGCAGGTAGCGTTGATACGACGGCGGCAACTGATCGCGCTTCACGTTGCAGAACAGCTTGAAACGCAGCGGCCGTGTTCCGGACTGGGTGCCGTAGTACAGCTTGAAGGGCTTGTGCCGCTTGCGCCGACGGCTGGTGCGGATCTGCACCGCAGGGGGCGGGTTTTCGGCAATAATCTGCTGCAAAATGTCGTTGAGCCGCGAAGTCGATACGGTCGTATCGAGTTGTTGCACGATATCGCGCACGCGCCGCTCGATCTTGACCATATTGTGGCCGGTCATGGCCGAAATGGTCAGTGATGGCGCCCATTCGACAAACGGCAACATCCGCTCGCGCTCGCCTTCGAGCTGACGAATGCGTCGTTCGGGATCCTCGACGCGATCCCACTGCGAAAAGAGGATCAGTAATCCCCGCCCCGTGTCGGTCACCCGCGACAGCAATGTCTGATCCTGTTGGGTGACGCCCTCGGTCGCGTCGATCAGGTACAGGACGACATCGGCGTCGCGCACGGCCTTGAGGCTGCGCGAGACCGTCGCGGCCTCGAGCTGATCGTCGATGCTGCGTTTGCGCCGGACGCCCGCCGTGTCGACGAATCGTACATGGAATCCGGCCCAGTCCGCCTCGGCGTCGACCGGATCCCTGGTCGTACCGGCAATGTCGGAAACCGTTGCCCGTTCGTAGCCGAGCAGCCGATTGAGCAACGTGCTCTTGCCGGCGTTTGGCTTGCCGAGGATCGCGATCTTCAATGTTTCGTCGTCACTGACCGTTTCGACCGCCTCCTCGAGAGGCAGCGCGGCCTCGACGGCGCTCTCGAGCTCACCGATCCCCCGATTGTGTGCCGCGCTGACCGGAATGGGCTCCCAGCCCAGTTCGGCCGCCGCAAGCGCTTCCATTTCGGCCCGTTCGTGATCGGCCTTGCTCGCGATCAGCAGGACCGGTTTTCCGCTGGCACGTACTGCCTGGGCCAGCCAGCGGTCGGTCTCGGTCACGCCGTCGCGGGCGTCGACGACGAGCAGCAGCAGATCGGCCTCGGCCCAGAGCCGCTGCATCGTGGCCTGGGACTGCTGCAGCACGGGATCGGGTTCGTCTTCGCGAAAGCCGCAGAGATCCCGCAACATCACGGTGCGATCACCCGGCAGGGTCCACGGTCGCTCGATCCAGTCGCGCGTGACGCCTTCGCGGTCATCGATCAGCGCTGCCCGCGTCCGCGTCAGGCGATTGAACAGCGTACTCTTGCCGACATTGGGCCGGCCAACCAGCAACACCGTCTTCATTCCCGCTCCCGCTTTTTGCGTTGCTGACCGGCCTCGATCCATGGCATCGCCTGTTGCACCGCACGGGCCTGCTTCTTGCCCGGTCTCGTGACATCGAGTTCGCGCAGTATCCGTTCGTTGCGCATCCACTTCGGCGTGACCTTGACGAACAGCTTCAGAAAGACGCGACGCTCGAGCAGCGCTTCAGCCAGTTGCCGCGCGCGCGTACCGATCTCGCGAATCATCTGGCCCCCCTCGCCGATGACGATTCCCTTCTGCGACTTGCGTGCGACATGTATCGCCGCGTCGATCCGTATGACATCGTCGGACTCATCGAACTGCTCGATCTCGACGAACGCCTCGTAGGGCAGCTCCTCGCGCAGAAGTTCGAACATTGCCTGACGAATGTATTCGGCGACGATGAACCGTACTGGGCGGTCAGACGCGCTGTCGACATCGTACAGTGGTGGCCCTTCCGGCAGATGGGCGAAGATCGCGTCGAGCAGGTCTTCGACACCGGTGCCTTCGGCGGCTGACAATCCAAACGGCTGCACGCCGTACTGCTCCTGCAGCGTGCTCGTCACGGCGGCCAGTTGCTCAGGTGCGGCCCGATCGATCTTATTGACGGCGACGAGGCACTCCGGACGATCAGCCAGTGATTCCAGCAGGACATGATCCATGGCGCGCAGCCCGGTCGCCTCGACGAGCAACAGGATCGCATCGGCCCCGCGCACCGCTTCCGCGGCGTTGGCGACGAGCGCCTGATTCAGCGTATCGAGCGCGGCATGGACGCCCGGCGTATCAACGAAAATGACCTGCCCGCGCGCATCGTCCGTATAG
>RFIY01000158.1 GCA_003695505.1 Candidatus Dadabacteria bacterium
CCCTCGACCTGAATCTGGCCAGCCATAAAGGCCTGCATGCCGGCCTGCTGATCGCCTTCGATGAACATCTTCTTGGCGATTTCAAACGGAATCTTCAGCGTTGCAGGGGCGCCTTCGATGTGGCCACGATCGAAGTTCCCGGCGTTCATGTGGACTTCCTTATCGCCTTCCGGATGCTCCGTGACGACGACATTGAGCTGGATGCCGGCGAGCGCATCGGGCACCGGCACATCGCCGTGCTCTTCACGAATCTTTTCGACTTCCTCGAACCAGGCATCAGAAAGAAATTCAGCCATTGAGCGACTCCTTTGGACTGAATGGTGGATAATCAACCGTCGATGGGCTTGACGACCCCGGTGGTCCTGCCACCGGAACCGTGCACGCAGTATAGCAAAAACTGATTGACATATCAATCAATAATCACATCTACAGTGTGTGATTGTTCTAGCAGGGTCAGCCACGCTCGTCAAGTCGCGCCCCCTGCCGCGTCTCCGCCGCGCACCACTGGACTGGAATTGCCGATGCACTCCGTTGTACCCTGAAGCCAACCCCAGCGAACGTACACGTTCGCGCCGGTCAAACGCTCAGCCACCAGGAGCCGATGCATGAAAGTCTTTCGGCACAATGAAAAGCCCGAGATCAACTACCCGACAGTGTGGGAGTATTGCGTGATGGGCGAGGACCCGGACGCGCTGCGCGCGCTGATCGGCCAGGTCACGATGAATCGCGCGAAAAAAATCCGCCACGGAAACACAAGCCGCAGCGGAAAATATGTTTCGATTCGCTTTCAGGTTGCCGTGACGAACGAAGCGGAACGCCTGCGCATCTTCGAGGATCTTCGCGACAGCGACATTTGTCGCTGGGTGCTGTAGTGACGGTGCAACGGCGCGTTTCAGGCGAGGCACGCCGCAATTGCGCGCCCCGCCCGAAAGAGCGCCGTCACGAAAGCTATTGTCCCGGCGCCATCGCGCGAATGAACATCTCCAGCACCGGCCACGGTACCCCGGTGGGCAGGTTGAGGATCGGCAGGTCGATCCCGTTCTCTTCACGGTGGCGTTGCAGTGCTTCGATGCACTGGCGCGGATCCCCGGTGATCGTCAGCGCCTTCATCAGCTCCGGCGTCACCGCAGCATAGGCCTGTTCGCGGGTTTCCTTGTTTTTGTAGAGTTCCGCGATCTTCTTGCAGTCTTCGCCGTACCCGAAGTTCGTCAGCAATTCGATGTAGTAGTCTCCCATACCGCCAATGTAAAACGCGATGATCTCGCGCGACTGGCGCTCGGCCGCTTCGGCGCCGGTCGGAATCGCAATCACGAACGGTGATGTTGCAATGTCATCGGGATTGCGCCCGGCGGCTTCAGCGCCTTCGGCAATCCATTGCTGCCCGACGGACAGGTTGTCGAATGGCCAGAAGGTGGGAATCCAGCCGTCGGCCAGTTCACCGATCGCCCGGATCGATTTTTCTTTCAGCGCCGCGACGTAGATCGGAATGTTGTTGCGCTTCGGCTCCATCGCCAGCGTGAACGGGCGGTATTCGGCCAGCTTCGCACCGCTGTGATGCAGCGGCTCACCAGCGAGCAACGTCCGGACGACCCGGATGACGTCTTTCCACTGTGTCAATGGCTTGCGAAAGGCGCGCCCGTGGAAGCCCTCGATGACCCGCTTGCCGCTGGTGCCGATCCCCAGCATGAACCGGCCTTCGCTGATGTCGTCCAGTGTTGCCGCACTCATAGCGATCAGCCCGGGCGAACGGCTGAACACATTGACGATCCCGGTACCCAGCTTGATGTTCTTTGTCTTGAGCGCCATCTCGGTCAGCAGGGAAAAGGCCTCATATCCCCAGGCTTCGGGCACCCAGAACGAGTCGTAGCCCAGCTCGTCGGCGAGCTGAACGGCTCGCAGATACTTTTCGCGATCATAATCACGCCAGAACGCTACAAGACCAGTGCGCTGGGTCATCGGTACCTCTCCTTGCATAACTGGATTTCGGCGCGCGTTTGCAGATCGCGACGCAAGCCCCGAAAATATCAACAGATCAATAACGAAACTATCGTACGCGATCCTGCGTTCAGCCGCATCCGAATGCAGGTTACAGACAAGAGGCTCCCATGAACAAGACCACCGTTAACCGTCCCGGCCGTCGCGAAGAACGCCAGCAAGCACGCAGGTTGATCCGCCAGATTCTTGATCTGGGCCGCCGGCGGCTCGCTGGCAGCGACACGGAGCGACGCGCACACGAGCTGCTTGACAATCGCTTTCACAAGCTCGGACTGGACACGGAACTGACGCCGTTCTGGACGAACCAGAGCCTCTACCAGGTGCTGGCGCTGCACTTTGGCCTGGCGATCGTCGCATCCGTCACGGCGCTCTATACCCCCTGGCTGGCGTTGCTGATGCACGTCCTCGCGGGCGTGTCCTATATCTGGGACTCAACCAAGAAACGCTTCGTGTTGCGACAGGTACTGCCAATCGCGGCTTCGCAGAACCTGATCGCCCGGCAGCCGGTTGACAACCCCCGGCTGAGAATCGTACTCGCAGCGCACGCGGACGCGTCGTTCACCGGCAAGATGTTCGATCCGGAGTTCGTCCGCAAAACCAACCAGCGAGTCGAAAACCTGCCCGCGGCCGCCGGATTGCTGCGCAAAGGGCTGGCCGTAGCCACCTACAGTTGCTTCGCGCTGGCGGTCATCGATCTCTGGATCTGGATTGCGGGCCTGAATCTTGTCAATACGATTCTTCTGGCCGCGGCGTCGATCCCGGCAGCGATCACGTTTCTGGTCAATTACGACGTCGTCCGGCGAAACGAAGTCGTCCCCGGCGCCAATGACAATCTCAGCGGCTGCGCGTCACTCTATCTGCTCGCGAAACGGCTCGATGGACGGCTGCCCGACGGTGTTGAGATCGACTACGTCGTGACCGGCGCGGAAGAACCCGGTCTCTGCGGCGCGCGCGCACTGCGGCGCCAGATGCGTCACCGCTGGGATCCACGCGAGACGATCTTCATCGCGGTTGACACGATCTGCAACGGCGAACTGCGCATCATTCGTGACGGGGAAGTCGTGCCGCTGGATCTGCCGGGCTGGGCGCTCGACGTCGCAAACCGGGCCGCGCAACGCACGGAAGGCGTCGAGCGCGTCGAGGAGTTCGAGGTGCCGGTCGGCGCGACCGACGCGGCGGCCTTCGCGTACGGCGGATACGAGGCCTTCGGGCTGACGGCCCTCGACCCCGATCTCGGCGCCCCCGCCAACTACCACTGGCCAACAGACGATCTGGAACACCTCGATTTCGACGACCTGCTCGTCGCGACGGACTTTCTGGAGCACCTCGTCGATGAGATCATCCAGCGCCGCGTCGGCGAGACGCTGACCGATCCGCAAGCGGCGACCGCGGACGACGCGCCTGCCTGAGTTCGCGAACTCAGGCAGCGGCCCCTGCGGCCTTCTGCCGCGCGCCGGTTCCGCTGATGGAACGCCCTGCATTGCGTCCAGAGAAGATGCAATCGGCGACGGAAAGCCCGCTGACGTACGAGTGGGACGACACTCCGACCGCTGTTCGTCCCGCGGCATAGAGTCCCTCGATCGGCGTACCATCTTCTCGCAGGACACGTTGCGTGAGGTCCTCGACGCGCAGGCCGCCGATCGTGAAATGCGGCGTCATAAAGGTTCGCTCGTCCACATCGAGGTTGATCGCATAGAACGGCGCCTTTTCGACCGGATAGAGGTATTTCTCGTTCTTGCCCCACTCGTCCTTGCCGGCGTGAACGCCCGCGTTGTATGTGTCGATGACACTCACGAGCTGTCCGGGGGCGAAGCCACACTTTTCTTCGAGCTCCTCGATCGTCCAGGCTTTCTTGCGATTGATGTGGTTGTTCAGATACCCGGCGTACTTCTGGAAGCCGCCCATGTATTCGGTGCGCATCTGTTTCCGCGCCTCGCTCATCGCATCCTCATCGAGGACCAGGACCGCTTTTCCACCCGCCTTTTCAACCATGTGCACGCCGATCGTCGATCCATAGTATTCCTCGTTGCAGATGCGCTGCCCGTTGCGGCCGACAATGACGCCGCGCACCCAGGCCGACGGCGGATTGATGAAGATGAAGGTGCAACAACGATCCATGTTGCCGACCTGACCGCCGACCGACTGCCCGAGGCGGATGCCGTCGCCGATATCGCCGGGCTGCCCGAGGCGCATACTGCACGGCACATAATCGGGAGCGTAACGACGCATCATCGCACGATTGAACACAAAACCGCC
>RFIY01000159.1 GCA_003695505.1 Candidatus Dadabacteria bacterium
GGATCCATCCAGCTCAGCGTCGCACTGGTACGACCAGACGGCCGCAAACCGGGCAGGTGCTGCGTCCAGGTATCGGTCGAGACGTGGTAGACATAGGTGGTCTCGTCCGTCGTCACCTCACCGCCGAACACGACGAGGTTGTCCCCAGAGAATCCGAAATCACCTGCGGCGTAGCGTCTTGCTGCGGGCGCGCCCGCGATACAGGCACCGCTCGTACAACGCTGCTCCCAGACCATATCGGTCAGACGCAGCGCGTACAGATCGTTGTAGGCGACCGTTGTCGTGCCGCCCCCGAACGCTACCAGGTAAGGTCCGCTGACCGGATCGAGATAGGTAAACGCACCACCGACACCCCAGGCGCGTGGACTCGGCGTACCGACCATCTGCGACGTGACGTCCGTGATGTCCCGGTACGTATTCAGTTGCAGCCTCAGAGGTGCAGTCCCCCCGTTTGAGCCGCGCAACAGGTCCAGATCACTGTCGCGATCGATATCGAACAGCAGGAGTCCCTGCGTCATCAGGATCTCGGAAGATACGGATGAGGAACTGTACGCCACCGGCGCAGTTGCGGTCCACAGTTCATCAACGCCGCTGCTCGCCCGCGAGAGGACGATATCAGCCAGTCCGTCGCCGTTGACATCGCCCACATCGACATTTGAGTAAGTCGGCGCGCCGCCCGCCAATGTGCTCGACAATACAAACTGTGTCGTCGCATTGACGTATACGACCCCAGACGAGGTTGAGACCAGCACCAGATCGAGGTCCCCGTCGTTGTCCAGATCGGCCAGCTCGGCCGCAGTATGTGTCGCACCACCCTGAGTCGGCATCCAGGCTCCCGTGGCGTCCGTAAACCTCCCCGCTCCATCGTTCAACCAGAGCTGCGACTGCGTCGACTGCGGCAGCACGATGTCGGGCCAGCCGTCGCCGTTGACATCGCCAATCGCCGGACGACCGGTCGAGCTAACCTCGTTCGGGAAATCGACGCCCGTCACCCCTGCAACGTACGTCCCGTCCACGTTGTACATCACGACCGTCGGCTCGGCAGTTCCCGCGCTGGTAATGACCAGATCAGGCCAGCCGTTGCCATCCAGGTCGCCGGCGGCGATCCCGCCGACATCATCCACTGGGGCGATAAACACGGGCGCCGTGATTTGCTGAAATGCCGTACCCGTGTTTTCGAGAATGTACGACAGGTTGGCCGTGCTATTGCCGACCACAAGATCCGTGTCGCCGTCCCGATCAAAATCAACCGTTTCGGCGTCGATGCAGAAATTGCTGTCGAACGGCAGCCGCAGCGCCGTCACATCGTCCAGTACCGTACCGTTTACCTGGTAGAGGCGATCCGCATCGGTCGCTTCGTTACAGACAAACAGATACACTTCGTCCCCGAACGGGCCGCCATAGAACCCTTCGATGTCCGCGATTCTGTCAGTCGCGCTCGTCGTATCTGTCACCGAATCGAGCGCGCCTCCGATGGTTGTCACCGACGCAGCAAATTCGATGTCGCCCGTCGCGGGTCCAATGAAGTTCTGACCACCGTACAACAGACCCACATCGTAATAACCTGACCGCAGCGGGCCCGTCTGGAACCGGATCATGCTGTCACTAAGGCGCACCGTCGTCACGGCCGCCTGCCAGACAGCCGGATCGGTGGTGTCATCAAAAAATTCCGACACGAACACGACCGTGACCGGCAGCGGCAAGGCATCGAATCCCTGTCCGGTCAGCCAGTGCCAGGTATCCGTCACCGGAGACGCCTGCCCCCATTCCACGCCGAATATTTTGGCCAGCGTCAGCGGCAACGTGGTTGCCGTATCCGGCGATGTCGGGGAAACGTTGCCCGCCAGATCCTTTGCGGCCACGGCAACGTGCACTGTCGCACCGGCCGGGAAGCCGCTCAGTACGAATGTCGTCGTCGGTGCCGAGATCAGCAGCGGGCTCGCGCCCTCCAGCGCCTCCGTACCCGGATACGGCGGTCCGGCCGCGCCCAGCCGATAATAGAGTATGTAATCGCTCAGATCCGGATCGGTTACCGCAGACCAGCTCACAATGACCTCGGTCGTGCTGAGCGGATCCACCGTCACGCTCGTCGGCGTTCCCGGCGCAATCTGATCAAGCTGCGTAAAGGCACTCACAGCGACGCTGGTATTGAAGACCGCGTCGCGAACCCTGACCCACACGGTACGCAGGCCATTGCCGCCCGCCAGTGTAACGCTCGTCGTACCCGAGAACAGCTCCCAGGTGCCGTGGTCGACGATGTCACCCGTGATCTCCATCTCGAACACATCGCCCGACGCGCCGATGTTCAGGACCTGCACCGTCTGACTGATCGGTGAGGCACCACCAGCCAGATCGAGTCCCGTGACCGACGGTGCGAAGGTATCGAGCGTGATCGTGTCGCTGACCTGCGCCGCGTTGCCTGCGGCATCGTAGTAGGTCACATAGACCGCCTTGAGGCCATCGCCGCCCAGCAGTGTCACCGTCGTCGAAGGCGACATCGGTACATCAGACTGGAGGCTCATCAGGTCACCCGACAGGTCGTAGGTCACCGCATCCGGCGCAAACAGTTCAACGGCCAGGTTGAACTGGCTATTTGTCGCGGCTGCACCAAAGGCCAGCGTCACCGCCACGGGCGCCGGCGGCAGCGTGTCAAGGGTAATCGTGTCGCTGTAGAGCGTCGTACCATTGCCGACCAGGTCGTAGTACACAACGTTGACGGTCTTCGTGCCGTCTCCGGTCGTCAGTGTTACGACTCGCGGCGACGTCACC
>RFIY01000160.1 GCA_003695505.1 Candidatus Dadabacteria bacterium
ATGGGCAGCCAGCACGGCGAGCTCGTTCGTGGTGATGCGCACACGCGCGAACTGCGCGACTGGTTTCGTGTGCTGCCTGCCGCGTTTATCCGCTCGGCCTTGCCGGCCTCGTTGCGCGAGCGCGGCCTGCTGACCGGACTGCTGCAACGCACGACCGGAACCTGGGCCGACTGGATGTCCCGCCGCCGTCCCGACTTCGCCCAACAGCGAACAAGGGGGTTCTATCGCGCCGCAGCCATGCCCAAACGGGCCCAGTCGGTGCTGTTTGCGATGGATGTCCTGCAAAATGCGATCAACGGGATCACGACCCTGCAGACACCGATCCCACGAGCGGTTCCGGCGCTGGCCGCATGCAGCAGCGTTGCCGCGTGGGGTGCATCGACCCGAGACGGTCGTCTGCTGCATGCTCGCAACTTCGACTTTCCTGCGCCCGAGCTCTGGAACCGCGCGCCGGCTGTGGTGTTCTGCACGCCGCGAACCGGTCAGCGCTACGGTTTCGTCACGACCTGGTCCGGCGATGTCGCATGCGTGACGGCATTCAACGAATCGGGACTGACGATCACGCCACACACCCGTTTTCATCGTGACTTCGGCTGGCACGGCGCCGGCATCGTGGATATCTGCCACGCGCTGGTACGCGGCGCGACCACGCTGGACGAGGCGTGCGCGCTTGCACGCCGCCTGCGCAGCGCGTCGACCTGGGGCATCCTCGTCTCGTCGGCAGCCGAACGCAGTGCGATGATCCTCGAACTGACGAGTCGTCGCTGCGCGCGTGTTGATCCGGGGCGCGAACCCTGGCTCTGCAACACGAACCATTACCTGACCGACGATCTGGCCGGTCGCGAAGCCCCGCCCGCGGCGCTGTTTCCGCACCATTCACGCGCCCGCCTCGCCCGACTGCAGCAGGTGATGCATCATCACGACGAAGCCGCTCCTGCCGACGTCGATGATTTGCTCGACCTGCTCGGCGACCATCGCCAGGCCGAAACCGGCAAGCCGGTCGTTGCCGGCAGCATCCTGAACAGTCCGTTCACCATTCAGTCTGTCGTCGTCGATCCCGAACGACAGCGGGTCTGCCTGTCGACCGGCGCCGCGCCGGTCACGCATGGCGCCCGCGTCGAGATTCCGTGGGTCTGGGCCGATCAACCTGGGGCCTTCGAGATTCCCGTCACCAGCGACGAACAGGAAGACACGTCGTGGCGTCGCGCCGTGCGCGCACACGCCCGCGGCTGCCAGGCGAACCTTCAGGAGCCCGACATCCGTGCAGCGGAGCCGTGGATGGAAGCGGCACTCGCTGCGGCGCCCGATGACCCGTCCCTGCAGTTCATCAACGGCGCAATCGCGCTGCGACGCGGCGACTTTGGACACGCGGCGGATCTCTTTTCGGGGGCGGCGGCCGTCTCACAGGCGGCGATCAGGCGCCAGCGCGCCGCGCACTGGGCCCGCGCCTGCGCGCGAGCCGCACGCGGCCAGAGAACGGGCATCGCGGGACGGCTCCAGCGTCAACACAACAACGCGACCATCGACTACATCACGGTAGATCTCGCCCTGCCCTGACTCCGGAAACGGACGACAACACAAGAAAGGAAATCAGCCATGGCATTTGTGGACGCATACGGCCCCTGGGCCGTCGTCACTGGCGCATCGAGCGGCATCGGCCGGGAAATGGCCATCGACCTCGCATCGCGTGGCCTGAATATCGCCGTCATCGCGCGACGCACGAAACGCCTCGAAGCACTTGCAGGCGAACTGGAAGCGGCGCATGGAATCGAAACCCGTGTCGTCACGGCCGATCTGGCCACCGACGACGGCGTGCAACGCGTCGCCGCCCTCGCCGATGAACTGCCGGTCGGCCTGCTTGTCAACAACGCCGGTATCAGCGCGCCCTTCGTCCCGTTTCACGAACTGCCGCTCGAGACGATCTCGCAAATGTCCAGACTGAACATGCTCGCGCCGGCAACGCTGATGCACGTCTACCTGAAACCGATGCTGGCGCGCCGACGCGGCGGCATCATCAACGTCGCCTCGACCGCGGCGTATCAACCCATGCCGCTAATGGCGAATTACGCGGCGACGAAGGCCTACCTGCTCAACCTTGGAGACGCCGTCGCGCAGGAGGTCGCATCACACGGCATCGACCTGGTGACCCTCTGCCCGGGACCCACCGAAACCGAAATTGTCGGTCACGTCGGCCTCGACACCGACGGCGCAATGCAGAAGATGCTGATGCCCGCCGACCGCGTCGCACGCCAGGCCATCGATGCGCTCGGTCGCCGCAGGATCGTGATTCCCGGCCTGACCAACAAGGTCTCGGCGATCATGGCCCAACGCCTCGTGCCTCGCGGATGGATCACCCGTATGATCCACGCAACCCTGCGCCGGACGCTGGCGAAAGACGCCGGCGACGCAAGTTGACAACGAGCGTTTGCCGGCAAGATTTCGCTTCCGTGATGGCCGATTCCGTATGATGAATGCACGTCGTTCGTTTCCCAACCAGGATTTGCTCCCATGACCCCACGCTCCACCGTTCTGATCACCGGCGCATCGACCGGTATTGGCCGCGTCGCCGCGAAGGCGCTCGCCGAAAAAGGGTTTCGCGTCTTTGCCGGCGTGCGCAAGCCGGCCGATGCCGAAGCCGTGGCCGCCGACCACGCACGGATCCAACCGGTCATCCTTGACGTCACCAACGGCGAGCAGATCGCCGCGGCCCGCGCGCATATCGACGAACATGTGCCCGAAGGGTTGTGGGGTCTGGTCAACAACGCCGGTATCGTCGTGTCGTCACCGATCGAGTTCGTCCCGCTCGATGAGCTGCGCCGTCAGTTCGAGGTCAACGTGACCGGACAGGTCGCCGCCACCCAGGCATTCCTGCCCTCGATCCGGCGTGGCAAGGGTCGTATCGTCTTTACCGGGTCGTCGAGCGGCTACTTTACGATGCCCTACATCGGCCCCTATGCGGCATCGAAATACGCGATCGAAGCAATCGGCGACGCCTTGCGCCGCGAATTGCACCCCTGGGGCATCCCCGTCTCAATCATTCAGCCCGGCGCGATCAAGACCCCGATCTGGGAAAAATCCGAATCGGCCGCCGACGACATCCTCGAAGGCCTGCCGGAGCAGGCACACGAACTGTACGGTGACCGCATCGCGCGGGTCCGGGAGCTGGTGCAACGGCAGTCCGAAAACGCGGCCCCGGCCGAGACCGTTGCCAAAGCGATCATCAAGGCACTGACGGCGCGGCAACCGAAGGCTCGCTACAAGGTCGGGGGCGACGCACGGGTTCAGCGGCTGTTCAGCCTGCTGCCGGCGCGCTGGATGGATGCCATGCTGGCAAAGGTTTTCTCGCCAGAGCACAAGCTACCGTCGTAGGTCGCTGGAAATCCGAACACGTCGATACCGCGTCTGTGCGATCATAACGCGGGTGCGTTGTGCGGAAGTGCGAAAAGTGAGTGTTGTACGTGTCCACCCAGGTGCAG
>RFIY01000161.1 GCA_003695505.1 Candidatus Dadabacteria bacterium
TCCTGAGTCCGTTCGATATTGAGCAGCGGATGCGCGTTGCGGTGGTTCGGGGGCTGCCGACGGATGGCGGTCCACGCTTTTGCGACTGGATCGAGGCGACGGCCGCGCTGGTTCAGGCCTCGGATGGCGGAGCGCTGGTGCTCTGTACGAGTATCGCGGCGATGCGCGCGATTGCACCGGGTGTGCGCGAGCGGGTCGCTGCGTCAGGAATTCGCGTGCTGATGCAGGGAGAGCGACCCCGGGGTGAGCTGGCCCGCATGTTTCGCGAGGACGAGCGTTCGGTGCTGGTTGCCGTTGCTTCGTTCTGGGAAGGGTTCGATGCCGCCGGGTCGACACTGAGGCATGTCATTATGCCGCGATTGCCGTTCGCCGTGCCGGTCCATCCGCTGGAAGTAGCGCGCCAGGAGTGGTGGAAAGACCGGGGGCTGGACGGATTCCGCGATCTGTCGTTACCCGAGGCGACAATGCGCTTTCGCCAGGGGGTCGGTCGCCTGTTGCGTACCGCCGACGACTGGGGTGCGATCACGGTTCTGGACGAACGAATCCAGACAAAGGGGTACGGAAAGCGGTTCCTGCGGGCGATCGGGCCGGTGCCCGTCTGGTCCGGGTCGCTGGCAGAAATCGAGGCGCGCCTGCGCCGTTACTTTGTGCAAGGTCCGGAGCCGGTGTCAACGTAACCGTCGTGGTTGCCGTTGTCAGGGTCAGCCGATCGGGCGCGGCGGCAACGGACGCGGTGACCGTGGTCAACGCCTCGGTCGTGGTCGAAACGGCCAGCGACAGGCCGTCAAGCAGATTCGAGTACAGGCCGGTGGCCGGGGATGGAAACGGCGTCGCTGCTCCCGTGACCTCAACGCTTCCGAGCGTCAGCAGGTTGATGCCGGCCGGATCCAGCGTGCCGCTGTAATCAAAGCGCAGACACCCGCCAGCAGGTGTGCACCAGGGATAACGGATCAGTGCCAGGCTGGTATCGGTCGCGTAGATCAGCCGGTACAGCGTCAGCCCAAACGCACTCTGTCCGTAGCGTGAGAAAAACGTCTGCTGATCTGTAGCCGACCGGCCATCGAGCAGATCCGTCAGTTCTCCGTTGGTCGAGATCTTTGCTGAACACTGCGCAAATTCGATCGTCGTCCGGTCGCTGCCATTGTGTATGGACAGCGTTCCCGACATCGGCATGGCTGGTGCGGCAAACAGCAGCTCGGCTGTCGCCGTCGTGCCATCCGTAGCGACCGCGGTGCCCAGTTCGGGGCAGCCGGTCGGTGACGCGGCATAGACGTAGCGCAGCGCATCCAGTTCGAAGCTGACCGTTCCGGTGGGCTGGTCCACGCGCCACTGCCCCTGAACGTCAATGGTGTCGAGCGCGGCGGTCGCGAGATCGAGTTGCCCGCTGACGCGCCAGGTGCCGGCTACGGGATCACTGGTCATCAGCGAAAACGTATATGTCGCGGATGCCGTGGTACGACTGGCGGCAGGTCGCCCTGTCCACTGCGTCTGTCCGCCAACGAAGGCGGTTGTTCCATCCGCGAATGTACGGGTCAGGCCATCGAGCGTGACCGCTGCGGCAAAACCCTGGGCAATCGAGGTCCAGACGACGCGCAGCCGGCCGTTGGTGACGACGGGGTCTCCCGTCGTCGATGTCGCCGTACAGGCCGACAGGTTCTGCTCGTAGCTCAGGCCGAAGGATCCGAGCGGGCTGAATTGCTGAGTGGTGCAGGACGTGTCGCCAATTTGCTCCGAGTACGGCGACGCGCCGTCCCAGCGTCCGTCGCGCTGGGCGTCGAGCGCAGTCAGCGGCAGAAACATCGCGCCCGACGTCGTCGCATCCAGCAATGCGGCGGCGACCTGTGCATTCAGGTCGCCGGGCAGTGTCGATGCCACAGCGGTGCCGGTGCGGTCGATGTTGTCGTTCGAACCCGTGCAGGCGGCAGCCGACAGTGCGAACAGAAAGAAGAAACGGCGAAACGGAACAGGGCGGATCATGTCGGGCTGGTCGCTTTGGAAGGGAAAGTCAGGTTTAATTATAGGAAATCCAGGGAATCGAAAGGCGGACCGTTGACATGATTGCTGTTGAAGCCCTGTTCTCGGCCGAGTTCGCGCCATGGCGCGGCATGCTGGGGCTGGTGTTCGGGCTGCTCGTGGGTTCGTTCACGAATGTGCTGATTGCGCGGATCCCCTTCGGAGACAGTATCGTTCATCCGCCTTCGCGTTGCCCGAACTGCTTTTCGCCGATCCCCTGGTACGCGAACATCCCCATCCTGAGCTGGTTGATGCTCGGACGCCGCTGCCGTAATTGCAAGATTCGCATTCCGATTCGCTATCCGCTGGTCGAGTTGCTTGTGGGTGTGTTGTGGGCCTGGATCGCGGCGTGGTCAACCGATCCCTGGACAATGGCTGGCATGCTCTATTTTGCAACCGTGCTGGTTGCACTGTCGTTTATTGATCTGGACTGGTACATCCTGCCGGATGTGCTGACATTGCAGCTTGCGGCTGTTGGTATACTCTGGCGGATCATCGGCGGCGAGCAGGACTGGGCGCGGCTTGCGGTCGATGTGCTGCTCGGCCCCGGCCTGCTGATGACGGTACGCGTTGTCTACAGCCGCCTGCGTGGTCGCGAAGGGCTTGGACTGGGGGATGTCAAGCTGATGGCTGGCGTCGGTGCGTTTACCGGCGTCGAAGGTGTGGTCGCCTCGCTGGTTCTCGGCAGCATGGCCGGCACCGTGGTTGGTATTGGGCTGATGTTGTTTCGCCGTGGATCCATGTCGACGGCATTGCCGTTTGGTCCGTTTCTTGCCGCGGGGGCGCTTGTGGCGGCGCTGGCATCGCTGCACGGACTTTCGCCGGCACTCTGGCTGGCGGGCACGTGATGCGACGTTTTTTTGCACTGCAAATTGCTGGTCTGATCCTGTTACTGGCGGCGGTCCTCGCGGTCGACGTGCTTTCGACGCACCTGGAGCGACAGCGCCTGCTTGCACCGCAGCGGCAGGTGATCTTGCAGTTGCGCGACGCTGGCGGCGATCCGTGCCGGGATCCGCGATATGTTTGTAACCCGCATGTGCCGCAGCGCATTCGGATTCCGGGGATGGATGAACTGGTTATCGGATGGCGCGAAGGCGCGCCATTGATGCGTGTCGTCGACGAAGCGGCACGGCAGCGTCGCAGCGTGTTGCTGGCGGTCGTTCTGTTCATCTGGCTGGGGATCATCGTTGTGCCGGAACTGGTGCGGCAGTTTCGCCTGCGCCGAATGGTCGCGGGCGTCCTCGATCCACAGGTCGCCGCGCCACCGGACGCACTCCAGTCCGCGTTCAGTGGAACCGTCAGGGAACTGGTCGATGCCCGCCGCAGGCTCGTGGCGGCCGAGCGCCTCGAGACCATGGGCCTGTTCGCCGGTGGCATCGCGCATCAGATCGGAAATCCTCTGGCGGCCCTGCGGCAGTATGTCGATCTGCTTGCCGGCAGCGTCGCCGAAGGGGACCCGCCCGACCCCGAAATCGTTGCGCGTATCGTCGATCTCAGTGAGCGGATGGATCGGGCCGTCGCGGCGCTGGCGCGGTTGTCGAGACCGGATCGCGTTGAGCTAGTGGCTGTCGCGCTGAGGCCGCTTGTCGAACGGGTTGTCGCGGCTGTCGAGCGAGGCGCGGTCGTCGCCTGGACGATCGAGATTCCCGACGACGCGACCGTTGTCGCGGATCCAGTCCTGCTGGAACAGGTACTGGTCAATTTGCTGCGCAATGCGATCGAAGCGCAGGATATCCCCGTTGTCCGGATTTGTGCTGCGCAGGATGATCGCCACTGGCGGCTGACGATCGAGGATGATGGGCCCGGATTCCCATCGGGATTTGATCCCGCGGCTGCATTCGCGACCAGCAAGGTCGGAGGAACCGGCCTCGGATTGCCGTTGGCGCTGCGCCTGCTTGAGCTGATGCACAGTCAGGCCATTTTTGAACATTCGCCCGCCGGAGGCCGGGTGTCGCTGATCCTGCCTGCAGCGACAGAAGGCGCAGCGGTACACTGAAAACGTATCTGCTACCCGAAACCATCAGGAACAGGGCGGACATAACGATGCGACGCAGATGGATCTTGTTGTGTTGTCTGCTGGTCGTCGCCGGCTGCAAGAAGCATCGGGAAGAGGCCAGTGCGGTGCCTGAACAGGCGTTGATCCCGACAACGGCGCCAGAGGAATTCGGGCCGCGCAGTGCCGACGTCCAGTACATATCGGTCGATTTTGCGAAGGCCTTTTCAGAACGCGGTGGCGCGCTCTTCATCGACGTTCGTGGAGACCATGTCTTCGACATGGAACACATTCGCGGCGCGGTGTCGATGCCACTTCAGGACATCCTCAACGGCCGCCTGCCGGACGTGCCCAAGGATACGCTGATCATCGCCTATTGCGGCTGCCCACATTCGATGTCGTCAGCGGCCGCTGAGTATCTGCAAAAGCGTGGGTTTACGAACGTTTACGTCCTTGACGAAGGATTCTACGAGTGGAAAGAGCGCGGCTATCCGGTCGAGGGTCGTGCGGATGCGGATCAGCAATTGCAGCGCATGTCGATCGTTGGGCAGGCGCCGGGGCTGGCGCCGGGCACGCCCGTGTACGCGTCCGAACCTCGAACGGGTCAGCTCGAAGCGTCCGAGATCCGTGATGACGGAACCTATGAGATGCACTTGCCATTTTACGGTCTTGCCGCCGGCGTAACGATTGAAGTATCAGCCGGTGATCGGTCCGCGGTGGTGCCGTTTGCGCCCGGCGTGACGGTTCAGGTGACGCTGGGGCCACCTGCGGTGCCGACGGCGAAAAGCGGCAAAAGCCGCTGAATTTCTGGCCGGGGAAGCGCCGCGAGCAGTTCGCGTTCGCGTTGCTCCATGCGGCGCGCCTCGACCGGATCATCAATATGGTCATAGCCCAGCAGGTGCAACACCCCGTGCACGAGCAGATGGGCGAGCCGCAGTTGCGGCGTGACGTCCGTCCCGGCGGCTTCCTGCGCCGCAACGGCCGGGCAGACTGCGATGTCGCCGAGGTGACACAGCCGGCTGCGGGGGGTCAGCGGTGCGCCAGATCCTGGAAATGACAGGACGTTGGCGACGTAGTCACGCTGCCGCCATGTCTGGTTCAGGTGGCTGCTCGTCGGCGGGGTCGCGATCAGCACCGTGAGCAGTTGCCGATCCTGCTGTTCTGCATCGAGAACAAAGCGACAGATGGCACGCACCGCACGCAAGGCTGCGTCCGACAGGCGGTCTTCGCTGTCTACCGTGACCTCGACCCGGTTCATCCCGCCTTTGCGCTGGCTTCCCGGCCGGAGTCTGTCGATTCTCCCGGCTTGAGTCCGAGCGGGTAGTCGATGCGCTGGTGATACATCCCCGCCAGCATATGCGTGAAGGTCTTTTTGACCGTGTGCAGGTCGCGGAACGTCAGTGGGGCGTCATCGAGCTGTCCTTCGGTGTAGACCTTTTCCACGAGGCGATCCACGAATTCGGCGATACGCTCCTCGGTGGGATTTTCGAGCGTCCGCAGCGCCGACTCACAAACGTCGGCCAGCATGACGACGGCCGTTTCCTTGGTCTGTGGTTTTGGTCCAGGGTAGCGATATTGCGTTTCGTCCAGCAGGCGCTCCGGGTCGTCCTCGCTGGCCTTGCGGTAGAAGTACTCGACGCGCGATGTGCCGTGGTGCTGCAGGATGAAGTCGATGACTTCTGTCGGAATACCGGCCTTGCGGGCGAGTTCGGCGCCCTGTGTGACATGCGCGATGATGATGCGCGCCGAGAGGTGCGGTTTCAGGGTGTCGTGAGGATTGTGGCCACGCTGGTTCTCGACAAAATAGGTTGGCCAGTACCCCTTGCCGAGATCGTGGTAATACGCGCCGACACGAACAAGCAGGCCGTCCGCGCCGATGGCTTCGGCTGCGCTTTCGGCCATGCGGGCGAGCGTCACGGAATGGTTGAATGTCCCCGGCGCATTCATATGCAGCCAGCGCAACAGCGGCTGGTCATCCTGAGCCAGTTCGAGCAGGCGTACTTCGGAAACATAGCGCCCGACGGATTCACAGAATGGCATCAGCGCGACGGTCAGCACGGTTGCGATCATGCCGCCACCAAACGCGAACAGGCTTGCCTGAGCCATCTCCGCAAAGCTGGATGAGCCATCGAGCAGCGCCCAGGCCCACCAGACACCAACCTGAGTGATGCCGACCATAAACCCGGTACGAGAAAACTGGCTGCGCTGACGACTGTGGCGCAGAACCCTAATGCCGAGCGCCGCAGGAAGCAGCGTGTACGGCAAGATCAGCAACGGTGGCTGCAGAAACAATGTCAGTGCGAATGCAAACAGCACGGCAATCCGGAACGCCGTCCGTGGTCGATAGAACAGACGGACGAGCAACGCGAGTGTCGAATACGGCAAAGCGAGCAGCAGCGTTTCGCGCGGCAGATCGGGCATTGTTTGTACGACAGGCTCGCCTACGATCCGACCGATCTGGATCAGGCCAACGACAACGGTGCTGGACAACAGCAGAAAGACAAGATCCTGCGGATGATTCATTCGGCGCCAGCTACCGCCCGAATGTGTGTAGGGAATCAGCAGGAATGTTGCGCCAAGCAGCAGGGCGAGACGCATCAGCCAGCCAAGCAGGTCGGCTTCGCGACTCGTTTGGCGGTGCAACCCTTGCAACTGCTTGGCCTGCACTGCCGAGACGCGCTCGCCGCTGCGTACGACGACTTCGCCGGACTTCAGACGGAAGTAGACCGGTTTGACGCCTTCTGCCGCCGCCTGTTGTCGCTGTCGCGTTTCGACCGGATTCGGCAGCAGGGACGGCCGGACGAGCAGCGGTAGCAGTTTCTGAATCAGGCGTCGTTGTGAATAGGTCAGATCGGGGTGGCGGTTGAAGAGCTGATCTTCCAGGAAACGCCGCGCTTCGTCCACATTGAGGATCGTTCGGTAGTCATCGGGCGCCAACTGCTCTAAGGTTTCTTCGCCGTCGACCTCGCGACGGATTTCGACCCCGCGAGGATACAGCGCGGTCCACCGATCCGGCTCAGCCGCGACCCTGGTCTCTGTGAGCAGATCTATGGCTTCGCTGAGGACGGCCTCGAACTGCAGATCATTTCGGGCAGCGTACAGTTCGGCAAAGTCACTCTCGCTGAGGGGGCTGCCCAGCAGCTCTTCGATCTGCGTGCGCAGCGCCGGGGTTGGCGCATCGCTCTGCCGCAGCAGGACGAATACCTGCGCCAGGGCATCCTTCTGGCTGGCCGCCATATCGCGTACGTCGTCGACGATCGGCAATACCGCGTCCGCGGCCGCCTGACGGGCCTGTTCGGTGGCCTCGGGATCTTCAATGACGAGTTCTGCCGGGCTACGCACGGTGCGCGGCGCAATTTCACCCACGACGAACGCATCCGGATCGATGTCGCCGCCGCTGGCAAGCATCAGCGCCCAGAGCAATGCGATCAGCGACATCAGCACCGGGGGGAGCCAGGCACTCTGTTCCAGGTGCGGGGGAATGCGCACGATCCGGTAGATTCGACTCAGCAGTGGATGCTCTGGCCGCAGGTCCGGCGGCGGTGCAATCGGTGCTGGCGTGGTCATGACGAAGCCTCCTGTTCGGAGAGCGGCAGGGCCGGCTGTCGCGCATCATGCTGTGCGTAGGCGTCGATGATCGCCTGCACGATTCGATGGCGAACAATGTCGGCGGCCGTGAGATGTACGAATCCGATCCCCTCTACATTGGCAAGCACCTCGAGCGCTTCGGCCAGTCCGCTGCGGCGATGTGTCGCCAGGTCCGTCTGCGTGATATCGCCGGTGACCGCGACGCGACTGCGTTCCCCGATGCGCGTCAGGAACATCTTCATCTGCTCGGGCGTGGTGTTCTGGGCCTCGTCGAGGATGATAAACGCATCATTGAGCGTGCGCCCGCGCATGAATGCCAGCGGGGCGACCTCGATCTCGCCCGTGTGAATCATTTGTTGCACGCGATCGAATGGCAGCATGTCGTGTAGCGCATCATAGAGCGGGCGCAGATACGGATTGACCTTTTCGGACAGGTCGCCGGGTAAAAAACCGAGCTTTTCGCCGGCTTCAACCGCCGGGCGGGCCAGGATGATGCGCTGGATCTCGCCTGCAAGCAATCTCCGCACGGCAACGAGGACGGCAAGGTAGGTCTTCCCGGTGCCTGCCGGTCCGACGGCAAATACGATGTCGTTGGTATCGAGTGCGCTGAGATAGCGCCGCTGGCCAGCGGTTTTTGCGCCGAGACGAACGTTCTTGTATGTCACCAGCACGACGTCACGATCGTCGCTGATGGCGGCCCGCGATACCGGCGCCGCGGTCACCGACACAGCCTCGCCGTGCCGTGCGCGGGCATACAGCTCGTGTAACCGCTTCTCAGCCTGTCGCACCGATGTGCGCGACCCGATCAGGCGGATCAGGTTGCCGCGCGGATGGATCGTAATTCGATATTCCGCCTCGATGTCGCGCAGGTTCTGGTCGCGATCGCCGCACAGCAGCCGCAGCGCATCGATGTCCTCGAAGCTGAGTTCCTCGATGATCTCAGGCTCGCGCGTCGCGCGTGAAGCTCCCTGTCTGCTCATGAATCTCCCGGTTCTCTGGACGCGCCCGCCGGAATCACCGCGACGTGGCCCGGTTTCGATTCGGCGGGATCATCCACCTCAGTCTGAATCATGCTAGCAGGGCGGGTGTGCAGATACAACAATCAGGGAGCGTTCGTCCGCAATTCAGTAAAATAGTTGTTTGCGTCTATTTCTTTGTGGTTCAGGCTGGATGTTGATCCTGACAACAGGTAAGGGCGGTGTAGGCAA
>RFIY01000162.1 GCA_003695505.1 Candidatus Dadabacteria bacterium
CTGTTTGCACCTACCGTCAGCCACCGCCTCGCATCGTGCTATCCGGCGCCCGAGGTCTTCGATCTGCATCGCTATGACCCGGATCGTGCCGAGCATCGGACTCCTGGTGCGTTCCTGCCGTATGGCGTGGGCGTCCACATTTGCCTGGGTGCCGGAATTGCGGATGCGTTGATCGTCGCGACACTGGCGCGTCTCCTTGCACACTACGAACCGCTGATCCATCCCCAACCGGACCGGTTGCGGATTCGGGCGCGCCCAACACCGGCACCGGTCGGTTTTCGGTTGCAACTCTCACCGCGGCAGCGAACAAGTCAGGCAGCCTGACGCGTCGCCAGTTGACCATTTCGTCAAAAATGGATAATATAGATTTTCCATTGGAAAATACCAAGTTTCCTGGAGTAGAGAATGAGTGCGGACATGGTGACCTTCTACATCGTGCTTACCGGAATCCTCGCCGGTACCGGCCTGGTGATGTTGACCCTCGCCGTTGTCGCCGACCGACCCGTCGCGGATGCGATCCGAATCGAATCGACGAAGCCGCGCCGTCTCGGCGGGCCAAAATTGTGGGGCATGATCTTCGCGAACTCGATCCTGTCGATCGCGATGATCTATGGCGCAACCGCCCTGCCCGGCGCTCCACTTTTCTATGAGGGGCCAGCCGTGTGGTGGCGCGTCCTGCTGGAGGTCGCCGGCATTCTGGTCCTCTACGACTTTGTCTACTACCTCGCGCACCGGTTTCTGTTGCACGGGCCAATCAAGCCGCTTTACCGCGTCCACGTCCTGCACCATACGGCGAGTCCGCCCCGCGCGCAGGACAGCCTCTGGGTGCATCCGGTCGAAACCTTCATTGGTCTGGCGCTGATGATCGGCTCGACCTGGGTCGTCGGACCGGTTCACCTCTGGTCCTTCGCGGCGATGTTTGCGATCTACTCGTTCATGAATGTCGTCATTCACGGGGGGCTGGAGTTTCGCGGACCGTGGCGGTTCATCGGCTACATGGCGCGCAAGCACGACACACACCACAAGTCGATGAAGCACGGCAACTACGCGTCGATCACGCCGTTGTTCGACAAACTGTTCGGTACGGCGCAGTAATCGCGCAAGGTTTGCGCCGCCGGATGGCGGCACGCTATCATCTGCGGCAGACGCCTCGATACCCGTCGGCCGAATGGACCTCCGCATGCGCCCAGAGACGATGTTGCCATGGTTGCTCGCGGCCCTCGCTGTCCTGATTCCTCTGGCATTCTGGCGCGGTCGCCTCTGGCTGCAGTCACTCCGGCACGGTCCGCAGCCCGGCACCGTCGTCCGTGGTCGGCGCTTTCTGCCGCCGGATCTGCAGGCCATCATCGGGGCAATCCTGCTCGTCCTGTGCATTCCACTGCTGCTTCAGCTTTCGCCGAGGCCGCTCGATACGCTGCGCGATGCGCCCGGTCTTGCGGTTGGCGTCGTACTCGCGCTGGTCGCCGTTGGCCTGTTCCTGAGCGGCCTGTTTCGCCTGTTGCGGGCCCCGGTGGCTCGGCCGAAACTCCTGCTCGAAAGCGCCGGCTCGTCCGGTCTGATTGCCGGTCGCGTGCGTCTGCCTCTGGAGCTGCGCCGCGGAGAACCGATCAAGGTCCGCCTCCTTGTCCAGAAGGCGCAGCTCATCCATCATCGTGGCGGCGAGATTCAGCTCCTCGAAGCGCCGCTGTGGGCGGAGGAGCGCACGATCCGGGTCGAGCGTCACGCCGGGCGCACGGAGCTGCCCTTTCTGTTCTCACCTCCGCCGCGCCTGCCCGGCGCGGAGGCCGAAGGCGCGCGGGTCGAGTGGCTGCTCGAAGTCGGGCTGCCGCATCGCCCGCCGCTGGTGATGGCGCTGCCGCAACCCGACCGATCCGAGTCGCCGGACGAATCCCCGTCAGCGGCAGGCGGCCTCATACCGACCGGGTGGCGTACTCAGCAGCCGGTCTGGTTGCAGTTCGTGACGACGGCGTTCGTGGCCGTTTTTGCCGCGTTGATCTGGATCGTCTTCACGGTCGAACGCGCGGGTTGGGAACAGCTCCCGCACCGCATTCCAGGGATGCTGTGGCGCGGCGCCGCCGCGCTCGTGATCTTCGCCGCGATCCTTGGCGAACTGGTGCTGCGGATTGCACCGGAGTCGGACGCCGCTGTACGATGGCAGCGCTGGCGGCTTGCTCTGCTGGCTGGCGCCGCCGGCAGCGCGCTGGGGGCATTGATCGCCCTCGTCCGTCTGCTGCATCGGGGCCTGCCGCTAAGCTTTGACCTTGTCTCGGACATCTTTGTCGATGCGGTGGCCGGCATGTTGATGCTTGCGGGCCTGCTTGGACTGCTGCGGCTGCTGTGGCTGGTCGGCTCCGGCCGGCAGCGGAAGTCTGGGGCGAGTTGAGAGGCGTCGCGCTCAGCGCACGATCAACATCGTCTCCGCGTCTGCGACGATCGGCACACGGACGAGCTGCCCTTCGGGCAGTGTCACCGCGGTGACACCGTCCGGAAGCTCGACCCCTGTCACCGTGTCCCGCGCCGGCGGCGGGCCAAGCAGCAATGCGCGCGACGCATTCGTGCGGCTGCGCAGTGTCACGCTGTAGCTGGCGCCGTCCGCGGCCACGTCGACGCGCATCAGCGGCAGATCGAGGGCATACTGTCCGCCTGGCGGCAGCTTCGGCGCGATCCCCAGCGCCAGTTCGGTGCGTCCTTCGACCACCGCCGTCACGGGTTCGATGCCGAACACGCGCAACGCGCCGAGCAAGGGCCCGACATGCTGATTCGAATTGATGATCGGGAAGTCGCGCGTCGGCGTCGCGACCGATGCCCAGGTCTGGCCTGCATCGGGATGAACGTTGGTGTACTGCGCATCGGGTCCGGACCAGATGCCGTACCAGATATCGGGATAGACGTCGGCCTTGCGCGCCATCGTATTGCGCAGGAACTCGATCCACGCCGCGTCACGATCGGCGTGTGCAAAGCCCCAGATCGCCAGCGCCGAGATCGCCGGATTACTGCTGCCTTCGTCGGTCGCGCCTTCGAGCGCATTGGCCGGTTCCGAGAAATAGTGAAACTGAAACATACCGGTCGTCGACGGCGTCGACAGGTGTTCACGCGTCAGCACAACGAGCTCGCGCGCGTCGTCCGGCGTCGGCGGCAGATCTGCGATCAATGCCAGCGCATTGCTGAACAGAAAGATCACCTCTTCGCCAAACGGCTCATTCGGCCCGAACCAGGCGCGTCGGTACCAGCCGTCCGGCAACCGCTCCTCGGCAGCCTCGCGACGCTGCTGCGCCGAAAAGGTGAGGATGTCGTTCGCGGCGGTCGTCGCTCCGCGCGCCTCCAGCATTGCAGCCGCCCACGATCCCATCCGCGCGGCCATCATCGCGTTCGCGACGCTTTCGCCCTCTTTTTCCGCCTGCTCGCGATCTTCGGCAAAAAAGGTGATGCTGTCATCCCAGTCGCCGGTCTGCACATGAATCAACCCGTGCGCGCCGACCCCGATGTCGTCGATCAGGCGACGCACTCCGGCTTCAATGTGCCGCCAGAGCGGGCGCGACGCGCTCTCGTCTTTCGGCCACCAGGGTTCCATCGCATCGAGGATCGTCTGGTCACCGGTCGCCGCTACATATTCCGCGATGCCCCACCAGAGAAACAGATCAACGTCAGATGGATTGGTATGAATGCCCGCATCGCTGAGCTGGCCATATCCGCCGACCGCATACGACAGTGCACGACGGTCCTCGTGCCGCATGCGTGCGGCGTACAGCAACACTTCGCGCGCCAGCGCCGGGTCGATGTAACTGAGCGGCGCGGCGATGAACATGAAGTCGCGCACGGCCCCGTCGAGACCGTGCTTGTACCAGTAGGCAGATCCCTGGTTGACGATGAAGTGTTCGAAGTACTGCTGAAAACCACCCGCGTTGCGCAAGTAGTAGCTGTGCCAGGCCAGCTCGCGGCGTAGCGCAGCCAGGTCAGGTACGTCGCCACGCGCTGGCTCCGGTGCGGTCAGGTCGACGGCATAGGCCGCATGAGCCGCTGCAAGTGCGCGTGCGTCCTGCTCAGCCGTCTGCTCACTCGCAAGCTGCCACGGCGCGACCATCGCCGTCACCGCCGCGCCCGGCTCGGTGTATCCGAACGCATAGCGCAGCCGCACCGTTTCCCCGGGCGCGATCGTCAGGTTCCGGGACGGCGCGAGCATCGCCGCCTGGCCGAAACCATCGACCTCGAAACGCCCGTCGAGCGCCACTCTTCCCGCGGCGGGCACGGGACGTGTCGCCTCCGCCCAGAATGCACGGGGGTCTGCGTAGACGCGGTCGGGAATCCCGGACAGATCCGCGACGAAGGTATCGAAGGGCTCGGGATTGAAGTCCGTCGGCGGGGAGACCGGAGTGCCGCCGCTGAGTTGCGCCCGCACGATCGCGCCATCGTGGCCGATCGACAGGGTGAGCCCCTCATTGAGCGCATCGCGTTCGGCGTCGAGCCGGGCCGGCAATGTCGGCTCCAGCGAGCCAGAGCGAACGAGCTGAATCGGCATCGCGTGACGATTGACGTCCCAGACCTCGACATGCTCCAGGTCGATCGTCCGCCCGGTCAGATTGGTGATCGCCACATCATCCACGAGCAGCGCCGCATCCGGCTGTGGCGCCCAGATGTTGCGTTCGACGCGCAGTTCGCCATCGCACCAGTCATGCGTCGCGTACCCCATGCCGAATACGCGTCGCGTCAGGCTCTCCGCCGGCTTCCAGCGGTCGGCCGTGACGATCTGCCGCCCGTCGGCAAGCGACAGCACCGAAAAACCACCGGCGAAGTTCCCGCTGGCCGGATCGAACCGGTTCAGCGCCTCGAGACCGCGATCCTGAATGAACACCTCGACGTAACCGTGGTTGTAGGCCAGCGCGTTGATGCGCAGGTTGCCGACCAGGTGCCAGTGATCGCGACGTGGCAACTGCTCGGTGTTCGGCCAGAGCGCCCGGCCGTCGTGCATCTGGTCGAGCGTGTAGCGATACGCCGGCAGACCGAAGCGGTCGACGAACCATAGACCGAAGGATCCGTGGCCCGAGGCTCCGGCGGCAAATGGCGCGATACGGTCGGGCAGCACAGACTGCACCTGCACCGGCGCGTCGAACCCGCAGCGGCGCGCGAGCGTCTCCGACTGGCAACCGGCCAGCGTGGCCAGCAGCAGGATTGCGCGCACGACGTTCGAGGTTCTCATCGCGAAACAGCATATCACCGCTGCGCCGCACACCGGCTCAGAACCGGCTCAGAAATTGATCCGCCGGCGCTGCTATGCTGTGTTTCGTTGCCACGAAAAAACAGGAGAACATCGACGTTGAAGCTGCTCGCCGTTGGAGACATTCATCTGGGTCGCCGCCCGAGATTGCCGGAGGGAGCACAGGACGTCGACGCAACGCCCGCCGAAGCCTGGCGACGCACGGTCAATTACGCGCTCGACA
>RFIY01000163.1 GCA_003695505.1 Candidatus Dadabacteria bacterium
GACGCCCGCCTGCAACCGCGCACGCCGAAAGCGCAAAGCTCTCGGGATGGCGCCACGTTGCGGCGCCAGCAGGACCGCAACTCCGAACAGCACACCGCACGCCGCCGCGACCATGCCCGCGATCGACACGTCGAACCAGATGGCCGTCTGCACACCAAGTACACTTGCCAGCACGGCGATGCCGGTGGCCAGTACCTGCACGACAACCAGCCGGTCACTGAGCAGCCAGGCTGTCGCGGCGGGTGCCGTAAACAGCGCGACGACGAGCACCGAGCCGACGGCATCGAAGGCAGCCACGGCGGTCACCGCGGTGGCACCCATCAGCAAATACGTCAGTACGCCCGGCGCCAGGCCCATCACGGCGGCCAGTTGCGGATCAAATGTCGTCAGACGCAACGGATGCGCGCATAGCAGCACCAGCGCCGCGTTGACCAGAAGTGAACCCAGCACCGGCCAGAGCGCGCGCGGGCCAAGGTCGAGGCCCGCGATCGCGAGGCGGTCAAACGGCAGCAACGCCGGCTCGCCAGTGAGCACCGCATCGATGTCAAGGTGGACATCAGACGCATACATGGTGATCAGCAACACGCCAACGGCGAACAGCGCAGGAAAGACGAGGCCGATCGCGGCGTCCTGTTTGAGATTGCCGCTCGAAAACAGGAGTTCGACCAGCCAGACAGTCAACAATCCAGCGGCGGTGGCACCGACGATCAGCCATGGCGACGCGAGATCGTGCGTCAGCAGGAAACCGATCACGATCCCCGGCAGCACCGCGTGCGTGATCGCATCCGTCAGCATCGTCATGCGACGTAACAGCAGAAATGTGCCGAGTATGCTGCACGCCATACCCGTGGCCGCGATCACGAGCTGGATTTCGACCGTGGCGCTCACGCCGAACCTCGCTGATGACCAAGCCGCCGGGCCGCGTCCAGCCCTTCGGGTGTCAGCGCCCAGTGATAGCGATCGACACACCGAATCCAGCCTCGACGTTCGAGCAGCGCCAGCAGGTCGTCATACTCCTCGGCGCCGAGCTGGTCCGCGCCGATCAATCCACGCTCGCGCGGCTCGAATGGATCGTCGTGCTGGATGGCGATCTGCGCCAGCGCCGACAACAACTGTTCGGCCATGACACCACGGCGTTTCGTGCGCCGCCGCAAACGAACCCACACCACACCCCGCTCGCGGCCAAACAGCAGAGACACGACCACCAGGCCTGACGCCGCCAGCACAACAGCAGGTCCGGTCGGCCCCTTTTCCATCGCATTGCTGGCGCCAACGCCGACCAGACCCGCGAGCGTGCCGAACGCAACCGAAAGCAGCATCATCGTGCCGAAGCGAGAGGTCCACTGACGCGCGGCCGCGGCCGGCGCTACCAGCAACGCACTCATCAGTACGACGCCAACCGTCTGCAGGCCCACGACCACGGCCGCTACGATCGCGATCATCAGCGCCGCATCCAGCCAGGTGACAGGCAGTGTCAGCGATGCTGCAAATTCAGCATCGAAACTGATCAGTTTCCATTCTTTCCACAGCGCCGCAACCGCGAACAGCAGCAGCGCCGCCAACGCGAACAGACCGACGACATCGCCACTCAACATCGCGGCAGCCTGCCCGAACAGAAACGACGACAGGCCGGCCTGCGAGGCCTGCGGCGCCTTCTGTGCGACGGTCAACAACACAATGCCGGTGCCGAACATCACCGATAATACCAGCGCAAGCGCGCCATCCTGCTCGAGCCGGGTCCAGCGCACAGTGTGCTGCACGAGCACTGCACCCGTCACGCCGGCCGCGAGCGCGCCCGGCAGGAGTACGGAGAAGGATCGTTCCCCGGTCAGCAGGAAAGCGAGAACGATCCCTGGCAGGGCGGCATGCGACACGGCGTCGGCCAGCAATGCCTGCCTGCGCAACAACGCATACGCGCCCGCCGTTCCGCTGGTCGCACCAATCAGCACGCACCCCGCCAGAACCACTGCCGTCGTGTGGTCGATCACTGCGAAGATTCGGGGGATGGGGCACCCGGCCGCAGCGACGGCAGATACGGCGTCCGCCCTCCGTACGTCAGACGCAGGTTCTCGTCCGTGAAGACGTCTTCCACCGGGCCGGCTGCGATCAGGCGGACGTTGACCAGGGCAACGTCGTCAAAATACTCGGGCACGGTCTGCAAATCATGATGTACCACGACGACGGTTTTCCCCTCTTCGCGCAGCCGCCGCAAAACATCGATGATCGCGCGTTCCGTCACCGCGTCCACGCCCTGGAAGGGTTCATCCATCAGGTACAGATCACCGTCCTGCACCAGGGCACGGGCAATCAGAACCCGCTGCTGCTGACCGCCGGACAACGCACCAATGTGTCGATCCTCGAATCCCTGCAAACCGACCTGTTGCAGCGCGTCGATCGCCTGCAACCGTTCGCGCCGCCCGGGTCGCCGGAACCAGCCGAGACGGCCGTAGCTGCCCATCATCGCGACATCCAGCACCGACGCGGGAAAGTCCCAGTCCAGCGCCGCGCGCTGCGGCACATAGGCGATGCGGCGGCGTTGCTCGGCCACCGGTCTGCCAAACAGATAGACGTGGCCGGCAAGCGGCCGCAGCAGCCCCATGATGGTACGGATCATCGTCGTCTTCCCGGCGCCATTGGGGCCGACAACCGCGGCAAGGCGCCCGGTATCAATGTCCAGATCGATGTCCCAGAGCACAGGCCGGTCGTGATAGGCGACGGTGAGGTCCTCTATGTGCACGGCCGGCGGATCGTGGGGGACGTGCAGCGGTTGTTTGCGCGCGCGCATTATCGTGCCGCCAATGCCTGCGCGATCGTACGCGCGTTGGTACGAATCATGCCGAAATAGGTGCCTGCCGGACCGTCAGGTTCACCGAGCGCGTCCGCGTACAGCGTTCCGCCGATGCGTACCTGCTGTCCACGAGCAGCCACGTTTTCCTGCAGCGCGCGCAGATAACGATCCGATATCGTAGACTCGACGAAGATGGCAGGGATCCCGCGTTCGACGATCACGTCGGCCAGGCGCCGGATATCGTTGGTACCTGCTTCGGCGAGCGTGCTGATCCCCATCAGGCCCATCACCTCGAAGTTGTACGACTCGCCGAAATACTCGAACGCATCGTGTGCCGTGATCAGCACACGACGGCGCGGAGGCACCGCGGCCAGTTCGTTGCGCACGTCGGCATCCAGCGCCGTAAGTTGTTGCTCCCAGCGCGCCCGCTTCGCGGCGATCTCCGTTGCGTACCCAGGAAACCAGTCCGCGAGTTGATCGGCAAGGGCCGACGACACCTGGCGCCAACGCTGAACATCCATCCAGACGTGCGGGTCGTGCGCACCGTGGCTCGTGTGCACCCGGTCTGGTGGCAACGCTTCCGCGGCAGCCATCACCCGACGCTGCTGCTCGCGCAAGCCGTCGAGGACGTCCGTCATCTTTCCTTCCAGATGCAGGCCGTTGTAGACGATCGCGTCTGCCTGTTGCAGACGGCGCACGTCACCGGCGCTGGCGCGGTACAGGTGTGGATCGATGCCGGGTCCCATCAGGGCTGCGACGTTGAACGTATCCGGGGCGAGGTGACGTACCGTATCTGCCAGGATGTTCGTGGTCGCGACGATGCGTACAGGCCACGCTTCTGCCGGGGGGGCTGTTTGTCGCTCGCAAGCTGCCAACAATGGCAGCAATGGCAGCGCGCACACGGCCAGACGAATCCGCCAGCTCATGATGCATCTCCGTGTTCTGCCATGACTGTCTGCGCCATATGGTGGGCCAGGACAATCGACGTGCCCAGGTCGCGGAGTTCCAGTGTCAGCGGACCGTCGAGCGGTGCCTTATCGTGAATCATCACCGTAGTGCCAGGCGTAAGACCAAGGCTGCCAAGATAGCGCAATGCCTCTGCGTCCTGACGGCGAATGCGGGCGATCCGCACAGCTTCGCCCGACGAGAACGCGGGCAGTGGCCGCAGTTCGCGACGCGCGATCGTACCATCCCGCCGCGGAATCGGATCCCCGTGCGGATCGAACTCGGGATGGCCAAGCGCCTCTGCGATCCGATCCTCGAGCCGTTCGGAAATCGCGTGCTCCAGGATTTCAGCCTCTTCGTGGACCTGATCCCACGGCATACCGAGCGCCTGCGCCAGAAACGTTTCGATCAGGCGATGATGCCGAATGACCTCGAGCGCGATCCTGCGCCCGGCTTCGGTGAGCTCGACCGGCCGGTATGGCTCGTAACGGATCAGTTGCAACGCCGCCAGCTTGCGCAACATCCCCGTAACCGATGCCGGACGGACATCGAGTTCACCCGCGATGGCGTTGGTCGTCGGAACATCCCCGCGTTCCGCTATCGTATATATGGTCTTGGTATAGTCCTCGACCGCTCTCGTCTGAGGTTTGACCCGCATCTGTTACAGGTAGCTAAAGCGCTTGAACGAACGATCTCGACTCACCGGACTACTCCTCTACAGGCGAGCTCCGCAACGCGCCGCGCGAATGTGCGCCATCCAGAATTAGAAATTAGCTATGGCTAACTTACAATTTCGTACATCATAGCATGTCTCCTCCTTCACCAACGCCCTGGATCATCGCGCACCGCGCCAACGGCTTCGGGCAACGCGAAAACACACTGGCGGCGTTCAGCGCCGTGCCGCGCGAACTGGGCGTCGAACTCGACGTCTGGATGACGCGCGACCATGTTCCCGTCGTACATCACGATGCACATGTGCGGCTTGCCGACGGGACGCGCCACAGAATTACCGCCGTCGCACGCACGCATTTGCCAGACTATGTGCCGACCCTCGCTGCCGCGCTCGAGGCGCTCTCGGGTGTTCAATGGATCAACATCGAAATCAAGACCACGCGTGCCACGCTCACGCGGTTGCTCGATCAGCTTATCCGGCTGGACGTTTGCATCAGCAGTTTTTCGGCCCATCTGCTCAGGCAGGTTCGCACTGCGATCCCGAACGCCGACCTGGCCCTGCTCGCCCCGCCCCATGCCGGACCTGTTGCCGCGCTCCGTCCGGCGCGCGAACTCGGCTGCACCGGCCTGCACATCGCGCGAACGCAACTTTCACCAGCCTGGATCCGGCTGATCCATGAACACGGTCTGGCACTCCGCGTCTATACCGTCAATGACGTCCAAGGCTGGGCCCTGTGCCGACATCTCGGGGTCGCCGGCGTCTTTACGGATCGTCCGCTCGCGGCGTTGGACTGGCTCAGGGGGCAGTCACCCGGCCAATGAAGATACCACGCGTCATTTTCCCGGGCACGATCCTGTTGCTCCTGCTCGGTTCTGCCGGATTGGCCCGCGGCTCAGAAATCGTCTCGATCGCCGCGGACCACCTGATCTATTCCCGCGCATCCAGCAAAGTCGTAGCGACGGGCCATGTGGTTGTCGATTTCGCGGACGGTTACGCGGAAGGCGTCTCCGCCACGTACGACCTCGGCGCACGCACGATCGACAGTGCGGGCGCGCTGACATTTCGGACGGACCAGTATCATGGCACAGCGCAGCACGCGCAACTCGACCCGGCGCGCGCTCGCGGCCGGTTCTTCGCGGCGATGATTACCGGCGATGACGGTACGCTGTTGTGGGGGGATGAAATCGAACAAACCGGCGAGCACACATTCCGCATCACCAACGGCGGCTTCACCCCGTGTGATTGCCCACAGGCGGCACAGCCGGCCTGGTCCGTGCACGTCAGGGAGGCGACGATCGAGTGGCGCAAACGTGTTCGATTTCGACATGCGCGCTTCGACGCGCGGCGCGTGCCGATTCTTTATGCTCCTGCGGGCATTCTGCCTCTTCCCGAAGCCCGGCAGACGGGATTGCTGTTCCCGCGCCTGGGCTGGGACAGAGCGCTGGGCTGGCGCGTTCGCCCCGGCGCCTTTATCGCCATGGGGGATCATGCGGACAGCACGCTCTGGTTCGACTACGCCAGCCGGGCCGGACTCGGGCCACTCGGCGAAATCCGCGCCGTCTCGCGAACCGGACGCTACAGCCTCGGAGGCTCCTGGTTTCGGGAGTTCAGTGACGCAGATATCCTCTACGAAAACGGTGTCCAGGTGCGCGCGGCCTCCACGCGCTGGGATGTCGCCGGCCGTGCGGCACAACACCTGCCCGGCGCGCTGACCTTCGACGTGGACGGACGCATCGTCTCCGACGACCAGCGCGACCGCGACTTCGCGGACAACCTGGCGTCATTGACGCGCAGCAGCACCGAAAGCCAGGTTCGGCTGTACGGCGCCTGGCGCGGACCGGGCGCCGCCGCCGCGCGCATCGGCGTTGCACAGTCACTGATCGGTTCGGGCGCCAGCGGTGCACGCATTCCTTCGCTGCGCTGGCTGCCGGACCCCGTCGCCTTTGGAACCTGGCCCGTGCGCCTGCGCTCATCCCTGCGCTACGACCGGATCGTGCAACAGGATGCGAATCTGGGCGACGTCTGGCAGCCGGCAGCCTGGTTGCCGACGGCGGATCGCCTGATCGCGCAGGTGTCACTGGGCGCATCGGTCGATCCGCTTCCGGGCTGGTTCATCGATGCGGACCTCGGCGGCCTGACGATGTTGCGCGATGTACGAGACTGGCAGGTCGCCACCACATCACCCTACACCGTCCAGGCAACGGAACACCCGTCTCAACTGATTGCGGCGGGCGTCGCGCAGTTGAGATCCGAAATTCGCCTTCAGGCTCGCTCCACCCGCATGTGGCAGCGGCTGTACGCTGGCAGTGATCTGAACTGGCTGCGACCGTCCGCGACGCTTGCCAGCCCGATCGAATCGATCGACCAGCTCGCATGGCAAACCTGGATCGTCCCCCACATCACATGGCGCGCTGCCGTTTCCGATGTATCCCTGTGGTGGCGCGCCGATGTACCGATCCGCTACGACGCTGGATTCCAGATTGTACGCCTGCTCGCACAGCAGGCTGCGCTGTCTGCCAATGCAGGTGGACTGCGCGTGCGCCTGTGGCGAGACTGGGCCCGGAACGACTGGCCGCTCGCCGAGGCCACGATCCGTGGTGGCCCGTGGAAGGGGCAACGTTTTACCGTCGGGTTTGCCCGCCGCACCTCCGCAGCGACCAACATCGACTGGGATGTCAACCGCGGCCTTCCCGAGGCACCTGCCATCATCAGCGCCCTGCCGTACCGGGAAGGATGGCTGCGCTGGGACTGGGAAATCTGGCGACTGTTCGGCGCCATTGAAGCACGCAGGCGCTTCCCTGTTTATCCGGGCGAAGCCGCGGCCTGGAACAGTCAGATCGCTGAACTTGGCTACCATGACCCGTGCGACTGCCTGCGTCTCGCCGCAAGCTGGCAGAATCTGCCCGGAAGCAGAGGCGATCGTGTCGATCTGCGCATCGACTTCGCCCTGCTCGGTGGCGTCGGGACGAATGACCGTTTCTGAGGCCCTGCTGAGCGACGCCGCGACCCGCCTGCTGCGTCACGCCCCCGGAACGGACTGGTGGCCGGGCCAGCCCTGGACGGTGGCCATCAGTGCAATCCTGGTCCAGCAGACCACCTGGCAACAGGCTGCACGCGCGGTTTCGCGGCTTGGGGACGCGGCACTGGATCCGGACCGTCTGCGTGAACTTGCACCAGGAGAGCTGGGCGCGCGCATCCGCTGCAGCGGCTTCTGGCGCCGCAAGGCACGGTCCATCGCGGATCTGGCCGCGACCTGGCCCGAGCTGAACACATGCCCCTTCCCCGGCCGACGCCAACGATTGCTCGAAATTGCCGGGATCGGGCCCGAAACGGCGGACGCCATCTGTTGCTACGCCTTCGACGATCCGGTCCTCGTCGTTGACGCGATGACGGCGCGGCTGACGAGCCGACTGACCGGGCAGCCCGTATCCGTACGAAGCTACGACGCCCTGCAGGAACAGTGGAGCAACGCCCTCGACGCACCGAACAATCGCGCCTTCCGCCTCCTGCACGCCGCGATCGTGGAACACGCGCGAAACATTTGCACCGCGCGCACCCCGCGTTGCACGGGCTGTCATCTGCATGCAATCTGCGCGCACGGGAACCCGTCTCGCACGATTGCGTCCCACTAAGGAGAATTTGCGATAATATCACCACTGTCATACCCGTTCCCGTCATCCCGAATGTGCCATCAAGGAGTATCGCCCGTGATTCTGCGTGCCCTGATCCCCGTGTTGTGCGCCCTGCTGACTGCGGTTCCCGTTGCCGCCAGCGCCGCGCAATCCATCGCCTTTGTCGACGTTCAACGCATCCTGCAGGAATCGAGCGCCGGCAAGATCGCCAGAGACCTGCTCGAGCAATCGACGAAGCGCCTTCGTAACCAGCTTGACCAGCAACGTCAGGAACTGGAGGATTTGCAGAAACAGTACGAGACGCAGCGTTCCCTGCTCAAACCGGATGCGCGCGAGAAACTGGAACGCGACATCGTCGAGAAGCAGATGGCACTGCGTCAGGCGTTGCAGCAGTCCCAGGTCGAACTTCAGAATCGCGACGCCGAATTCACCGCGTCCATTCTCGACGAACTGAAGCCGATCATCAGCAAGCTGGCAAAGGAACGCGGTATCGATGTCGTCATGGAAAAAGGCGAGTCCGGCCTGCTCTACGCAGCCGAGCGTCTGGACCTGACCGATGTTGTGCTGAAACGGTACGACGCTTCGAAGCAGAAGAAATAGCGACGATGCGTCTGTTCGAGCTCCTGGACGCGCTCGAACTGCCACGGCAGGGACGGGATCGCGACCTGACCGGCGCCGCGCCGCTCGATCAGGCGTCGCCGTCGGAGTTGTCGTTTTTTGCGAACCCGCGCTACCGTGAGCAGCTCAGTACGACGGCTGCCGGAGCTGTGTTCGTTCGTGAGCGTCATCGCGCCCTTGTCCCTGACGGCACCGACGCGATCGTCTGTGACGACCCATACGCCATGTTTGCCCGCGCCGCGCAACTGCTCTATCCGGAACGACGCCCGGTCTGGCGGGGCATCGCCGACACGGCGATCGTGGCCAGCGACGCCCGGCTTGGCGAGAATGTGTCGATCGGCCCCGGCGCCATCATCGGCCCATCCGCGGCGATCGGCGATGGCGCCTGCATCGACGCCGGCGCGGTCATCGGCGCTGACGCCTCGATCGGCACACAGGCCATCGTCTATGCCAATGCAGTCGTCGCAGACGGCTGCACCGTCGGTGATCGAACGATCATTCACAGTGGTGCCGTGATCGGCGCAGATGGCTTCGGATTCGCACCTTCGGCGGAGGGACTGATCAAAATCCCGCAGATCGGGCGCGTCATCCTCGGCAATGACGTCGAAATCGGTGCCAACACGACCGTCGACCGCGGCGCCCTTGGCGACACCGTCATCGAGGATGGCGTCAAGCTCGACAATCTCATTCAGGTGGGCCACAACACACGCATCGGCGCCCACACCGTGATCGCTGGCGGCACCGTGATCGCCGGGTCCGTCTCCATTGGCCGCGGCTGCATGATCGGTGGTCAGTGTGCCATTGCCGGGCACCTGTCGATCGGCGACGGCTGCCAGGTCGCCGGGCGATCCGGTATCATGCGCGATGTGGAACCGGGCAGCAAGATTGGCGGTGCCCCTGCGGTACCGCACGCACAATGGATGCGACAGCTTGCAGCGATTCAGAAGCTGCCGGACATACTGCGAAAACTGACATGAATCTGCACGAGATCCGCCAGATCCTGCCGCATCGCGCGCCCTTCCTGTTTCTCGACGATATCGACGTCGACGCCGAAGGCCGCAGCGCCGTTGGGCACTGGACGCCGCGCACGACGTGGCCCGTGTTCAAGGGACACTTCCCGGGGCACCCCGTCGTCCCTGGCGTGATTCTGATCGAAGTCATGGCCCAGGCAGCCCTGATCCTCGGACGTGCCATCGAAACACGCGAACCTGACGAGTTCGGCATGCTTGTCGGGGTCGACCATGCGCGTTTTCGCCGCCCCATCCATCCGGGAGACACCGTCGAAGTTCGCGTTCGTTTTCGCCGCCGTCGGCGCCACCTCTGGGCATTTGCGGGCGAAATCCGCCGAGACAGCGCCATGGCCGCCCAGGCGGAATTGCTGGCCACACTATCCCAAACCGTCTGATCAACGAAAGCCACACTCCATGACCGCCAACATCCATCCAGCCGCCCATGTCGCCCCCGAGGCTCGCCTCGCCGAGGGCGTGACTGTGGGTCCAGGTGCCGTCATTGGCCCCGATGTCTCAATTGGAGCCGGCACCTCGATTGGCCCCGGTGCGATTATTGAAGGGCACACCACGATTGGGCGTGACAACCAGATCTATGGGCATGCCGTCGTCGGCAGCCCGCCACAGGACAAGAAGTACGAGGGCACGCCGACGCTGTTGCGGATCGGCGACCGCAATGTGATCCGGGAATTCGTGACGATCAATCCGGGAACCGAACAGGATCGCGGCGAGACGACGATCGGCAACGGCAACCTGCTGATGGCGTACGTCCACGTCGCGCATGACTGCCTGATTGGCAACGACAATGTCCTGGCGAATACAGCGCAACTGGCCGGACACGTCGAAATTGGGGATTTCGTCACGATCGGCGGCATGTCCGGCATTCACCAGTTCGTCCGGCTCGGCGACCACGCCATGGTCGGCGGTGGCAGCATGGTGACGCTCGATGTGCCACCATACTGCACGGCCGTCGGCAACCGTGCCCGGTTGCACGGACTCAATCTGATTGGACTGCAACGGCGCGGCTTCGACGCCGACGCCATCCAGCGGCTGAAACAGGCCTACCGGATGATTTTCCGCGATGGTCTCCGCTTCAAAGAAGCGCTGCAACAGGTTCGCGACACCTTTGCGGGGCACGCGGACGTGATGAAACTCGTCACCTTTCTGGAATCGTCCGAACGCGGCGTCGCCCGTCCCGGCAGGTAACCGTTGCACCTCTGGATCAGTGCCGGCGAGCTGAGCGGTGATCAGCGCGCCGCAGAGTTGTTTCGTGCGCGCCCGGATCGGCTGGCGGACATTGCGGCGTTTGGGATCACCGGGCCCAACCTGGCAGCGGCTGGCGTGGAATCTGTTGGCACGATCGACCGTTTTTCTGCGATGGGTCTGGGCGAGGTCATGCGTCTGCTGCCGAGGGCCATCCGCCTGCTGACACGCGCCGATCGGGCGTGTCGCAAGCGACGCCCCGCCGCCGCCATTCTCGTCGACTTTGGAGCGTGGCACATGCAGCTCGGTCAGCGATTACGGCGGCAGCAAATTCCGGTCTTTCACCTGGCTCCGCCCAAGCTCTGGGCATGGGGAACGTGGCGTGCCCGGACGTTGCAGAGAAGTGCGGACGCCGTCGGCGTGCTGTTTCCATTCGAAGTGCCCTTCTACGAACGCCTGGGCCTCGAGGTCGTTCACGTCGGGCATCCGGCGGCGGCGCACCATGTGGTGCGCGGCGACGCCAGTCGTCTGCTGCTATTGCCAGGCAGCCGCCCCGCCGAAGTCGCCGCCCACCTGCCGATCATGCTCAAGGCGACCGAGAAGCTGGCCACAAGAGCGGGGCTTCGTCGCACACTGTGTCTGCCACCAAATGTACAACCCCCGCAGCCACTCCCCGGTGACGTCGAACTGCGGCGCGTCCATGGCCCGGAAGCCTTCGGCGATGGCGCCATCGCCGTGGCCGCATCTGGCACGGTAAACATCGAGCTGGCGGCATTAGGCATCCCCTTCGTCGCCTGTTATCGTATGGCAGAGACGACGTTTCGCGTCGGCATGCCTCTGGTGCGGGTGCGCTGGCTCAATCCGGTCAACCTCAGCGCCGGAAACCTCGTCGTCGAGGAACTCGTGCAGGACGCGATGACTGCACTCAACCTCGAGCGCGCCCTGTCGCGCACCTGGGAACGCCGCGCGGCGATATCGACCGAACTGGAACATGTGGCCGCCAGTCTTCGCCGACCCGATGGACTTGCGGCCTGCTGGGAGGTTCTTTCACGATGGCTGTAGCCACCGATACCGACACACGCATCTACCTGCGTCTGCTCGGTTTTGTCCGGCCCTACACCGGCCGCCTGATTGCCGCAACCGCTGCCATGCTCGTCGTCGCGGCAACCAGCAGCGCCGTGCCGATGCTCGTTGAACCCGTCATGGACCGCATTTTCGTTGCGCGGGACGAATCAATGCTCGGGCCGGTCGCGCTGGCCGTGATTGCCCTGTTTTCGATCAAGGGCGCCGCCTGGTACATCCAGGGATACATGATGGCCGTCATTGGACACCGGATCATCGCCGATCTGCGCCACCGGCTGTTCGACCGCCTGCTCGAACAGGACATTTCCTTTTTTACGCGAACGTCCTCTGGTGAAATCGTCAGCCGCATCACATTCGATACGACGCAGGTGCAACAGGCCGTCACACGCGCGTTGACCGGCACGTTTCAGCACATTGCCACGATCGCCGGTCTGGCCGTGGTGCTGTTCGTCCAGAACTGGAAGCTCGCCTCGATCGCGATTATCGTCTTTCCTGTCGCCGTCTGGCCGCTGTCACGATTCGGGCGCGCGATCCGGCGGTACAGTCGCCAGACACAGGAGCAGATGGGCACACTGAGCGCACTGCTGTTCGAAGTCGTCAGCGGCATTCGCGTCGTCCGCGTCTTCCGCATCGAAGGTCCACTGCGCGAAACGGTCGGGAAGGAAGTCGATGCGGTCAGCAACACGCTGATCCGCAGTCAGCGGGTATCCGCAGCCAGCCATCCGATCATGGAATGGATCGGCGCCGTCGGTATTGGCGCGGTGCTCTGGCTCGGCGGCCGGCTCGTGATCGACGGCACGGTCACCACCGGGCAGTTTTTTGCATTTTTCAGCGCAGTGTTCCTGATGTACGACCCGGTCAAGCGGCTCAACGGCACCTGGCAACAGATCCAGCAGGGCGTAGCCGCCGCGGAGCGGATCTTCGACTGGATCGATGAAGAGCCTCGTGTGCGTAGCGAGGGCGCAACGCCGCTCCCGCCGGCACAGGATGGTGGTCGCTCGTTACGGTTCGAGCAGGTACGCTTCGCTTACGCAGACGAACCTGTCTTGTGCGACATCGATTTCGCAGTCCCCGCGGGCAGCACGACGGCGCTGGTCGGCCCGTCTGGTGCAGGCAAATCGACCATCGCGGATCTGATCGCGCGCTTCTACGACCCAACGGACGGACGCATTCTGCTCGATGGCATCGATTTGCGTACCCTGCCGCTCGACCTGCTGCGCGATCAGATTGCGATGGTCGATCAGCAAACCGTACTATTCGATACGACGGTCGCGCGCAATATCGAATTTGGCCGGCCCGGCGCAACGCGCGATCAGATCGTCGCTGCCGCACGCGCTGCGAATGCCCACGCGTTCATCGAGCAGTTGCCGGATGGCTACGACACCGTCATCGGCGAGAACGGCGTTACGCTCAGTGGCGGCCAGCGGCAACGGCTGGCAATCGCCCGGGCGATCATCAAGGACGCGCCATTGCTGATTCTCGATGAAGCAACCAGTGCACTCGACACCGAAAGCGAACGTGAAGTCCAGGCTGCACTGGACCGCCTGATGGCCGGCCGTACCGCTGTCGTGATCGCCCACCGGCTGAGCACGATCCGCGACGCCGATCAGATTGTCGTCATCGATAATGGACGTATCGTCGAGACCGGCGTACACGATGAGCTGCTGGCCCGGAACGGTCTGTATGCACGACTGTGGCAAATGCAGGTCGAGGGACGGAATGCCGGGGACTGACGTCGGCAGGAGGCTCCTGACTGCGATGGGCGCCCCGCTGCTGCGCGCCTGGGCTGGCAGCCTGCGATTCCACGAGGCCGGACGTGCGCGGGTCACTTCGGCGTTCGAACGAGGCCCGGTGATCACGGTATTCTGGCACAACCGCTTCCTGATGCTGCCCTTCATCTATCCAAACGACCGCCGCATCGGCGTGCTGATCAGTCCCAGTGCCGATGGCGACATAATCGCGGCCACCATCGAAGCACTCGGTCGAGACACCATTCGCGGCAGCTCGCGACGCGACGCGGGCCCCGCCTTTGATGCGCTGACGAACTGGCTGGCTGAAGGTCGAGACGTCGGCATCGCCGTTGATGGACCTCTGGGGCCGGTGTATGAACCAAAAACTGGCGCGATCCGGCTCTCGCAGCACACCGGCGCACCAATCGTTCCGCTGGTCTACACGACAGACCGCGGCCTGGCCCTGCCGACCTGGGACCGGTTCTGGCTGCCGGCCCCGGGTGCATGCGCCGCCTTCGTCTGGGGCGAACCCTGGGTCGTGCCACCCGATCTGGCCGTCGACACCGCACGGACGGCACTCCGCAGCCGGATGTTGTCCGCGCTTCGCGAGGCCTGTGCCTGTACGGGAGGGTCGCCATGTTGACGCGGCTGGCCTCGCGCGCCATCGCACCGTTGATCTGGCCGGCGCTGCAACGGCGTGGAGAACAGACCGACTGGCGAGACCGCTGGGTACCCCAACCCGCCGCGCCGGTCGCTCTGTGGATCCACACGGCCAGCCTCGGCGAAATCGCGCCGTACACCGCCCTGCTCCATGAGCTCGATCTTCCCATCGGGATCACCGTAACAAGCGGCCGCTCACTGGCGGCCGTTCAGGAACGGTTCAACGCCATTGCCGACGTACGGCCACTACCGTTGCCGGGCAGCCCCGCAATGGCGCACCTGATCGCCGACTGGCGCCCGCGACGCCTGATCCTGCTCGAAGCCGATGCCTGGCCCGATTTGCTCGCGGCTGTTCCGAAGCCGATTCCAGAGCTGGCCGTGCTCGGAGGGCGCGTCAACCGACTGACGGCGGCGCTGTGGCGGCGACATGTCACCCACATTCCGACCACTGCACTTTCTGGCATCTGGACCGGCACCAACAGCCAGGCGGCAGCGTGGCGCCGTTGTGGCATTCCGCAGCAGTATATTCACACCGGCTACGAACCGAAGCTGTGTGCGGCACTGCCCGTATCGCCACCCGACGAATTTCAAACGCTTCGGCATCATGCCCATCTGACGGTCGCGGGTTCGCTGCACCCCGACGAGCTGGAAACCGTCCTGAACGGCTGGTCGCAATGGCGCAGGACGCAGTCAGACGCCCGACTCGTGCTCGTCCCGCGCCACCCCGAACGGCTTGCCGAGTTCACCGCGCAGCTCAATGGCCGGGACGCCGCGGTCTGGCCCGCGCACGCCGAGGTCATCGTCATCGCCCGGTACGGCGTCCTGGCGGGTCTGTACGAACTGGCGGACGCAGCCATCGTCGGAGGCTCCTGGAACGGGCGCGGTGGACACAATCCGCTCGAGGCAGCGTTGCATGGTATACCTGTCGTGATGGGCCCTTCGGTACACAACCAGAAGCGCCTGATCGAGCTGCTTGGTGAGCAGATCGTCATCGCGCCAACGCCGGAGACCATCGCTTCGGCGCTCGCGAGACAGGCCACCGGCACATGTGATTTAGAGTCCGTCCGACAACAGATGATGACAATCGCGCGAGAAGCGTTACGCCTTCCATGAAACCGACCGCCTTTTCTGGCCTCGATACACCGCTGGGCCGGCTCGCGAGCCGCATCTATGGTGGACTACGCCACGTCGATCGGCTCTATCGCACGGCCGGGCCGCCACTGGCGAGTCCGTTGCCAACAATCAGCGTCGGCAACATCGTCGTTGGCGGCACCGGAAAAACGGCGATGATCGCCTGGCTGGCCGAACGGTTCTCGCAGCGTGGCCTGCGCCCGGTGGTACTCAGTCGGGGCTATCGTGGTCGCGAGGCCGGACCGGCCCAGGTCGCCGCGCCCTTCGATCCGCACCGTTACGGTGACGAACCGGTCATGCTCGCCCGCAGGGGTATCGATGTCTGGGTTGCCAAAAAGCGCGAACTCGCACTCGAACTCGCCGCACGCGACCACGATGTGATCCTGCTCGACGACGGGTTCCAGCGGATCGAGATCGCTCGCGATCTCGATCTGGTCATGTTCGGTGCACAGGGTCTGGGCAACGGTCGACTGCTGCCGGCGGGCATCCTGCGGGATCCACCTTCGGAACTGGCGCGCGCCGACGCCCTGTGCGGCCCTCCCGAGCACCTGCCCCCGCTGTTCCCGGAGCTGCCTCGTTTTGCGTTCGGTTATCGAGGGTTGCGCTTCCTGCCCGCTCCGCCGAGGCCACCCGTGGCGGCACTGGCCGCGATCGCCCAGCCGGAGACCTTCTTCTCGTTGCTGGAGCGGCAGGGCATTTCGCTCGCGCACCGCTTCGCGTTGCCCGACCACGATCCGCTCGGTCCTCATACGCGACGCGATGTGCGACGAATCTGTCAACGCAAGGGCATCCGCACGCTGGTCGTCACCGAAAAGGACGCCGTCAAGATCGATGCCACGCGACTGCCTGTCGACATGGTCGTCGCAGTCGGCGACTTCGGTCCCCTGGATGAAGACCATGCCGCCGCATTCGAACGGTTCCTCTATGCGCGCCTGGCTCTCTGACCGCGCCACCGGGCTGGCGCTGCGTAGTTTCGAATGGCTGCTCGGCAGACGCGACCTCGAACGCGCACGGCGCCGCGGCACACGGCTCGGGCGCGCCCTGTGGCGGATCGATCCCCGCTGGCGACCGCTGGCCGAAACCCAGGCGCGCCTTGCACTCGGCGAGAACGCGGACGTAGGCGCGCTGATCCGCGCCAATTATGAACATTACGGCAAACTCCTCGCAGAACTGGCGAGCTGGCAAACGATTCGCGAACGACTCGACGAGCTGTTCGTCTATGAACGCCCGGAAATCCTCGACGACCTGGAAGGCGGCGCGCTCGTCGTGTCCGCACATCTCGGCAACTGGGAAGTGATGGGCATGCACTACGCGCTGACCCGCAAGCGGCCGATCCACGCGCTCGTCAAACCGATCCACAACCGGCGCGTCGAACGCTGGATCAACGAGATCCGCGCCAGTTACAACGTCACGACGGTCACGACACGCGACAATGCGCTCCAGGTGCGCAAACTGCTGCGCAGTGGCAACATCCTGGTCACATTGCTCGACCAGAACAGCCTGTATCACGAGGGTGTGTTCGTGCCGTTCTTCGGCCGCCCGGCC
>RFIY01000164.1 GCA_003695505.1 Candidatus Dadabacteria bacterium
ATGATCACCAGCGAGAAGAACAGCGGACGACCGACCTCTTTCGCTGCGGCGATGACAACCTCCCTGCGAGGCCGATCCGGGTCGCGCTCAATCTGCTTGTGGGCGTTTTCGACCATAACGATCGCGGCATCGACCATCGCCCCGATCGCGATCGCGATCCCGCCCAGGCTCATGATGTTGCTGCTCAGTCCGAGCAAACGCATCGGCAGGAAGGACAGCAACACCGCCAGCGGCAGTGTGAACAGCGCGATGAAGGCGCTCGGCAGGTGCCAGAGGAAGATGATGCAGATCAGGCTGACAACGATCATTTCCTCGATCAGCTTCTGCGTCAATGTGTCGATCGAGCGATGGATCAGGTCGCTGCGGTCATAGGCAACGCGCAACTGTACGCCCTCGGGCAGGGAGGGGCGCAGTTCCTCGATCCGCTTCTTGACGCGATCGATGACATCCAGCACGTTCTCGCCGAATCGCACGACGACGATCCCGCCAACGACCTCACCCTGGCCGTTCCAGTCGGCCGCACCTCGGCGAATTTCAGGGCCCAGCGTTACATCGCCAACATCGCGAACACGCACCGGTACGCCGTCGACGACCTTCAGCACGACCTCTTCCAGATCCGTCGCCTGCGTCACATAGCCACGTCCGCGAACGATGTACTCCCGGCCGCTCATTTCGACGATGCGGCCGCCGACATCATTATTGGCGCGCTGAACGGCGCGGACGACCTGCGGCATGCCGATGCCGTGCGCGAGCAGGCGAACCGGATCCACGGTGACCTGATACTGCCGCACATAACCACCAACCGGAGCGACTTCCGCGACACCGGGAACCGATTCGAGCCAGTAGCGCAGATACCAGTCCTGGAAGCTGCGCAGTTCGGCCAGGGTATGGGTCCCGCTCGTATCCTCCAGTACATACTGGAAACCCCAACCCACGCCGGTGGCATCCGGACCGAGCGTTGGCGTCACGCCGTCGGGCAACTGGCCCTGAACCTTGGACATGTATTCGAGGACACGGCTGCGCGCCCAGTAGATGTCCGTACCATCCTCGAACAGCACATAAACAAAGCTGAGGCCGAAGAACGAGACGCCGCGGGCGACTTTGACGTTCGGCGCCGCGATCAGCGCCGTGACAATCGGATAGGTGATCTGATCTTCGACCAGATCGGGACTGCGGCCCGGCCATTCCGTAAAGACGATGACCTGCGTGTCGGAAAGATCCGGGATGGCATCCAGCGGAATCGTCCGCAGCGCCCAGACGCCCGCGATCGACAGAACGATCAGACCGACCGCGACCATGAACCGGTTGCGGTCACTCCATTCGATGAGATCATGAATTCCCATGGCGCCGCCTCAATGTCCGCTGTGGCCGCCGGCGCCGCCACTGCGAAACTTCGCAAGCGCGGCCTTGAGGGCGGATTCCGAATCGATGAAGAACGTTGCCTGATCGGCCACCTGTTCTCCTTCGTCGAGACCGTCATAAACGACGTAGCCGTCGTCGGTCTCGGGGCCGAGTTCGAGCGCGCGTGGTTCGAAGCGACCGTTGCCAATATGGACAAAGGCGATATTCTGACGCCCCGTCCGCATTACGGCATCCTTCGGCACCACCAGCGCCGGTCCGAGATCGATCTCCAACTGAACATCGACGTACATCCCCGGACGCAGGCGCAGATCCGGATTGTCGAATTCGAATCGCGCATCGACGAAGCGCGTGCGTGCGTCGACCTGCGGATAGAGCCAGCGGATTGCTCCGATCCGTGGATCACCGGTCGTGGGCAGTTGAATCCGCGCCTGCTGCCCCATCGACAGCAAAGGCAACTCCGTTTCGTAAAAATGTCCCCGCACCCAGACCGTAGAGAGGTCGACCAGCGTATAGAGCTGCGTGCGCGCTTCGACGTACATGCCGTCGATCGCCTTGAGTGCATGCACATAGCCATCTATGGGACTGCGAAAGGTAATCCGGCGCGACGCCTTGCCGCGCTGTTCGATGCGACGAATATCTATGTCGCTGACGTTCCAGTAACGCAATCGCCGCCGCGCCGCCTCCGCCGCGCCCGAATTGCCAGCATTGACCGCAGCCAGCAATTCTTCCTGCGTCGCGACCAGGTCGGGGCTATAGAGTTCGTACAACACCTGCCCTTTTCTCACGGCGTCACCGACGGCCTGGACATGGACCCGCTCGATCCAGCCCGCGACGCGCGTATGAACGTGCCGAACCTTTTCTTCGTCAACGGTGACGGTACCCGGCGTGCGCAGGGTGCGAATCGCCGCCTCGGTAAAGGCAACGGGACTCAGACGGATCCCGAGTTGCTGCACCCGCTGCGGCGGAATCTTGACCGTAACGCGGTTGTCGACATCGCCGCCGACCGCCAGGTCGGATTTACAGACCGGCACCAGATCCATACCCATCGGCGACTTGCCCGGCTTGTCCGAGCGGTAGTTCGGATCCATCGGCGCGACCCAGTAGGCGACCTCGCAGTCCGCGTTGCCCTGTTCCGCGGCGTGCTCGTGCGGCTCGCCGCCCTGTTCGACCGGGACAAGGCGCATGCCGCAAATCGGGCAGTCGCCCGGTTCATGGCTCGTCACATCGGGGTGCATCGGGCACTGATACAGTTGCGGGGCAGCCTCCTGCGACGACGCCGCGTCGCCCGACGATGATCGGGACGCCTCACTGCACCCCGCAACGAACCCGAATGGGAACAGCAACAAAACAAAAAGAAACCATGGACGTTTCATTCTGAATCTCCAACAAGCTGGTCTTCGCTGGGAGTGGGACGGGTGCGTACAGGCGCCAGCGTTCCGGACAGGGCGAGCAGACGGGCCTCGACGGATCGCCGCATCGCGACAAGACTTGCGTACTCCCGTTCGGCTCGCAGATACCGCGCGGTCGCCTCGATCGGCACGAAGACGTCGGCAGCACCGCCCTCATACGCGGCGCGGGCTGACGTGCGGGCGAATCGGGCATCTCCAAGAATCGATCCGGTATAGATCGCCTCGCGCCGCGCAAGATCCCGATGGGTCGCAAGCAGACGGTCCGTGGTCGCGCGCAACGCAAGACGAAGGTCGTCCAGCTCGGCCTCGATCGCGGTCAGACGCAATTGTG
>RFIY01000016.1 GCA_003695505.1 Candidatus Dadabacteria bacterium
GATCGACGTCGTGCCGGATCTCGTCGCGAAAAACGTCGGCGTCGATGTTCGCGAGGCGCTGCTGATCTGGCGCGCGGCCGACTGGCTCGATGTCCGGGCTGGCAGGCAAACGCTGACGTGGGGGACGGGCGATCTCGTCTTTGTCAACGACCTCTTTCCGAAAGACTATGTGTCATTCTTCATCGGGCGCGACGACGAATTTCTCAAGGCGCCGAGCAACGCACTGCGCCTGGGCATCTGGGCCGGAGAGACGGCGATCGACCTGGTCTGGATGCCGCTGTGGGAGCCGGATGTTTATGTGACCGGTCAGCGGCTCGCATGGTACGACCCGACGACGGGAGCGGTGGTCGCCAACGTGTTTGCTGCACCGACGCCTGCACTGCGCTGGCGCAACGGCGCCGGTGCGCTGCGGGTCGCGCATTCGTGGAGCGGTGTCGAGCTGGCGCTGTACGGCTATGCGGGCTTCGAAGGCCAGCCGCTGGCCTTCGATCCGGTGGCCGGGACGCCGGAACATCCCCGTCTGTTTGCCCCAGGCGCCAGTATTCGCGCCCCGTTATTCGGTGGGCTGGTCTATGCCGAGACAGCAGCGCTGCTGTACGCCGATGATCTTGACGGGACCGATCCATTCGAGCCCAACAGCCGAATCAAATTGCTGGGCGGAGCCGAACGCGAGCTCTGGCCCAAAGTGACCGGCGGGCTGCAGGCGCTATGGACGCGCACGCTGCGATACGACGAGCTCAAGGCGAATCAGCCGGCAGGGATGGCCATCCCTGACCAGGATCATGTCTGGCTGACACTGCGCCTGCGGCAGCAATTGCTGCAGGACCGCCTGACGCTGGGGCTGTTTGCGTTCGTCTCGCCGACAGACGTCGATGGCTACCTGCGGCCGACCATCAACTGGCAGCCGGTCGACGCGGTGGCGCTGACCGCAGGCGCCAACGTCTTTGCCGGTCGTGACGCCTGGACGATGTTCGGTCAGCTCGAAGACAACACCAATGTATACGCGCGTTTGCGCTACAGCTTCTGAAGGAGGAAGCCAATGACAGTCAATCGTTCACTGCGTGCGATTGCCGGCGCGTTCGTGATGCTCAGTGTCGCCCTGGGGGTCTGGGTCAACGAATGGTTTTTCGCGTTTACCGCATTCGTGGGGCTGAATCTGTTTCAGTCGGCCTTCACGAACTGGTGCCCGATGATGACACTGCTGCGCAAGGCCGGCCTGAAGGACGATACAAGCGAGGCCGCCTGCTGCGGCTGAACCTGCGTTTTGTGTCCACATCGGGTTTTCTCGTCCGGGCGGATGTGGTGGCACATCGATCCAGAGTGTGACGCTGTGCGACCGGTCGATTAGACTGGTCATATGAGACAGATTGGTGCAAGCAGGTTCAAAGCGCGCTGTCTGGCGCTGCTCGATGAGGTCGCCGAAACAGGCGAGCGCATTGTCATTACGAAGCGCGGACGCCCGGTGGCGGTCGTGCAGCCATACGTCGGCACCGACGCGTTTCCGCAACGGACGATGCGGGATACCGTCGAGGTGTATGGGGACATGACCGAACCGACGACGAGCGACGATGAGATCCTGATCGAACGCGATGTGCTGTGACCGTGTTGCTGGATACGCACAACCTGATCTGGTGGTTTCAGGGGAGTGAACGGCTTTCCAGCGCGCGGCAGGAGGCGCTGGACGCAATCGCGCCGGATGCGCCCGGGGTCTCGGATATCACGCCCTGGGAAGTCGCGAGGCTCGTGCAGAAAGGTCGGATTGGGCTGAGGATCCCGTTACGCGACTGGCTCGAAGCCGCGACCGCGCCACCGCTCGTGCGGCGCGTGCCGATCACGCCGGCCAATTGCCGCCACCGTTGCGGAACTATCGCCGCAATTTCACAAGGACCCGGCGGACCGCATCCTGGTTGCCACGGCGCGTGTGATGGGCGTGCACCTTGTGACGGCCGATCAACGAATTCGCGCAAGCGGGATGGTGCCGGTGGTCTGACGAGCGTGCGTGGCGGATTCAGTTGTCCCGTTTGATTAGCAGGTAAGCGTGCCCGGCAAACGCGACGCGGCGCGGCTCAAGAACCGCAGCGTCACGCAAGCAGCTCAGCGTTCCGCGTAGCTCAGCAGCGTGTCCAGGAACCGTTCCGATTCCGTGTCCATGTCGATGAATTCGACGCCGATTTCGAACCGGCGCAGGCGGTCGTCCTGCTGGCACCAGCGTACGACGCTGCTCGCCGCGAGCGACTGGTCGCCGAGGCGAAACTTCAGACGCAGATCGAGCGGATCGCCCGGATCAAATGGCACATCCGAGACCAGGCGCATGCCCTTGCGCGAGATGTCCCGCCCGAACAGCATCAGTGCGCCTTCTGATTCGGGTGCAATCCAGGTGTTGCCGTTGTTGCCCTTGCCGATCGGGTTCAGAAAGTAGCTTTCGCTGCGGCCCTCGACGCGTGTGCGCATCGTGTGACGACGTGCCTCGCGGCGCTCGAACTCGCGCTGCAGCAGTTGGTACAGTCGCTGGTGTTCCGCTTCTTCGACCTCGATGAACTTGATGCCAACACGAAACGTTTCAGCATCCGACAGACACGAGCGAACTTCGCCCATGAAATCGAATTGTTCGGCCGGGCGTCCAACCGAGAATTCGACGCGCAGGAGCTGGCCCGCACCAAGTTTGGGCGCCTGCGCGACCTGCATGCCGCCGACAGAAATATTCGTGGCGTGACAATCAACCTCTTCCCCGCTGGGCAGGCTGATCCGTGTCTCGAGATCGATTGGAAAACGTGGATGACGCCGTAGCGTTGCAAATCCGGATGTCATCGTGCCCGCACCCCCGTGCTGAACGTCGTTCGACTGTGCTCTAATTTTAGCGCACGGAACCGGATTCGGCCAACCGGCGCAGTTCATCCTGGACGGCCGCTTCACCATAGATTCGTTCGAGGCGACGGATCGAGAAATGGGCGTCCGCGGTTTGCTGGTAGTAGCGGACAAAAATGGTATTGATCGATGCGCCCGTGACCGCCCCGATGACCGGTACCATCTGCAGTGCCAGCTTTTCGGCCGCCGTGGCCGAAAACCGAGTGGCGACGATCGAGACGAAGCGCGCCAGTGCCGGGGCGCCGCGTGCGGCAAGACCGTGTTCGACGAGATGGCGGGTTGCGCGGTGGATCGACCCGGCGAGCAGTTGGCGCGTGGCGATCCAGGACGTCTCGGTCGCATCGTCATCCGGCGCCGGGCCGCCCCAGGCGAAGATCGACACGCAGTGCAGCCGC
>RFIY01000165.1 GCA_003695505.1 Candidatus Dadabacteria bacterium
CATGAGAACGCTATTCCAGCAGTCCACCCAGCCTATGTCACGACATGGCTGCGGTGCGTCATCCGCCGCAGCCGAAGACCAAGCCATAGCGTCCCGACGACGCCGCTGACCAGATAGCCGACCGCAATGCCCGACAGCGCCCCGGCTGCGCCGCCCATCTGCATCCCGATCCATGCGGCGGGTACAATCGCGACAAACAGCCGGATCACGATCAGTGCCATCGCTTCCATTGGCCGATGCAACCCGTTGAGCATCGACGCTGCGACGATGCCCATCCCGAACAGGCCATAGGTCAGCGGCGCACGATGCAGGTAGTGAACGATCAGCGCGGCAACGCGTCCACTGTCGGCAAACGTACCGGCCAGTGGCCCGGCAAGCGGCCAGAGTACGGCGGCAATGATCGCGCCCCAGACCAATGTCTCCCGCACGCAAAATGCAAAGGCCGCACGCAGCCGTTCGACGCTGTTCGCGCCAAAATGCTGGGCGGTCACCGCGGTCATCGCCGTCGCCATCGCAAACATACCCGCCAGCGCCAGTGATTCGATACGCATCGTCACGCCAAATGCCGCCACGGCCGCTGTTCCGGCGTTCGCAAGGATACGTGTCAGCACACCGTTTCCGATCGGAATCAGCACGTTTGTTACCGCCGCCGGCAACCCGACGCGCAAGATCTGCCGCCAGCGGGCCGGCCAGTGATGCAGCGGCTCGATATGGCGCGTCAGAAGCCGCTCGCGCCGTCCGACGAGCAAGAGCGCAACGATCAACGCGATCATCCATGATGCAACCGTCGCGAGCGCCGCCCCGGCCATCTCCAGCCGCGGAAACGGGCCAGCTCCGAAGATCAGCAGCGGATCCAGCCCGACATTGACCAGCCCGGCCGCGAACATCACGAGCGCCGGCGACAGCGTATCGCCGGTTGCACGCAGCACACTATTGCTGAGCATCGGGATCACCAGCATCCCGACCCCTGCGTACCAGATCATCATATAGTCGCGAATCAATGGAAGCAGATGGTCAGGCGCGCCCAGCAGCCGGAACAGTGCGTCTATCGTCAACAGCCCCAGCGCCGACAACGCAAGGACGACGATCACGCCCAGAATCAGACTCTGCGTTGCAAGCTGGCGCACGTCCGTATCAGAGCCCTGGCCCAGCGCCTGACCGATCGCAGCGGTCACGCCGATGCCAAGCCCCATCGTCACATGCATCACAAAAAAGGTGACCGGAAAGGTAAAGCCGATCGCCGCGAGGGCATCTTCGCCGAGACGGCTGACGAACCAGGTATCGACGACGGAAAAGAAGATGATCGACGCAATGCCAAGCACCAGCGGCGCGGTCATCCTGCGGATCAGCGGCGCCAGCGGGGCGGTCAGGATCTGCTGGCTGCGTCGGCTGGCTGGAGAGGGCGTTGGTCGACTCCGCTGGTCAAGGCATCGACGGAAGAGAGAGGCGGCGACCGGATTCGAACCGGTGAATGACGGATTTGCAGTCCGTTGCCTTACCACTTGGCTACGCCGCCTGGAAATGTTACGCCCGCTGGCGCATCACCGCGATCGCGGTGCCGGATCTACATTGTGCGTGGTTCGCCCGAAAGGTTCAACCCGACGGATCGACCCCCAGCGCATCCAGAACCCGGTCGCGCCACCACGCGTACCAGGGCAGCTCTCCTGCCGCGATGGCCAGATGCCGCCGGCCATCAGTCAGCGCGGTAACGGGCCAGCGCCACGAGACGACATCGTCAGCCCGCTCGCCGTTCGTCATCGTGACATGGCCGGGAAACGTCAGCCGAATTTCAACCCAGGCCTGATCGAGCGAGACCCGCGCCATCTGCGCGACGGCAAGCGCCGCCTTCGACCCGGCGTGCTGCGCCGTTCGCACGGCATCTGCGGCATAGCCGTTCAGCCGCTCATCGAGGTCTGTCGGCAACGTGATCTGTGCAACATAGCTGAAGCGGCGGTCGTCACGCCGCACAAAGAACTCGTGGCTCTGCCAGGGGACGTCGAGCAGTGAAATATCACGCGCGGCGAGGCGCATTGTCCCGGGAGGGGCCGTTTCGTAGGCAACCTCGACACCACGTTCGGCCAGTTGCTGGCCGATGTCGCGTCCGTCGCCACTGAGCCAGTCGCGGAATTGAGGATCATTGGCCAGCCGCCCGGGGATGCGCAGCGTCCATGTTCCCGAAAATGAACCTGTCGCCCGCAGGTGGCCATCGATGCGGCTCTGAAAACACGCCGGCAACACCGCGAGCGCGGCAAGGAGCGTGCAGAAACGAAATCCGCGCGTCAGGAGAACAGGCTGGACACCCACCAGCGCACCCGCTCCCAGGTCGTGGCCTCGACCCGTGCATAGAGGATCCGCGTCGTGGCTTCCGGCTTCAGAAAAAAGCTGACCGGCACGAAAAATTCTGCGACGTTCCAGCGCACCTCATCGGCGTTGCTGTCGATGATCTTGCGCGGCAGATGCACCCGGAAGTGGAACCCCTGCTTGCTCAACGCATCGTATAGCGCGGAACGCAATGCTTCGCGCTGCCCATCCTCGTCTCGGCCGGCAGCCGCCTTTTCCTTGCGCACGATGATGCGCAGGACCCAGGCGCCGTCTTCCAGCGCCCACTCATACTGGACGTTTCGGTCGCCAAGCTGCGCAATATTCTCGAAGTCGAGCATGATGCGCAGGTAGTGCTTGTCTTCCTCGCGCCACAGGTCGAGATCCTTGAGTGTAATCCCCTCACGGTCCTCGAACCGCTTCAGCACCTTGTTGCGATCGATGTACGCTTGGCCATCCTTGCGCAGGATCATGTTCTCGAGCGGGCCACTCTTCAGGAAATCCTCCGTCAGCGCATATCCGATCGCTGCGGAACCCGAGCCGTCCATGTTCAGTTCGATATCGGCCTGCATATCGAAACAGCCCGCCAGCAGAGTCAACGGGAGGAGCAGGACGATTCGGCGCAAATGTCGTATGGCGTTCGTTCGCATGTGGGATATTGTAGAGACCGGCACCGCACACTGCAATCACCCTACGAATGGCCCATGGTTTTTTCGATGCTTCCTGAACCACGAATGCTGCCCCCGTTCTACGTCATGGAGCTGATGCGCGCTGCAGATGAGGCGGAACAGCGCGGCCGCGACGTACTGCACATGGAAGTCGGAGAACCTGCCTGGCCGCCGCCCACGGTCGTTCGCGAATCGCTGGCCGATGCGGTTCGTTCCGGCCCTTGGGGCTACACTTCGGCACTCGGGGATCGCGAGCTGCGTGCAGCGATCGCCGAACAGTACCCCGGCGCAACAGACGCGCAGGTGCTCGTTTCGACAGGCACCAGCCCGGTTCTTCTGCTGGCGCTGGCCTGTGTCGTGCGAGCCGGTGACGAAGTCATCGTCTTCGACCCGGGCTACCCGTGCGTCCCCAATTTCGTCCGTCTGCTTGGCGCCCAGCCACGCGTCGTCACGCTGCGGCCCGAAGACGGGTTTCGACCGTCGCTCGACGCAGTGCGTGCGGCCCGCAGCGCCCGCACGCGCGCTCTGGTTGTTGGCTCCCCGGCGAATCCAACGGGTGTCACACTGACCTCCGAGGAGCTCGCGGCGCTGGCCGAAACGATGCCGTGCCTGATCGTTGATGAAATCTATCGTGGCATCGAATACGCCGACGCCCCGGTCGCTTCCGCCTGGGCGCTGGATGCGGGCAACGTGATCGTCGTGGATGGATTCTCGAAGAAGTACGCGATGACCGGGTTTCGCCTTGGCTACGGGGTTTTTCCCCCTGCACTGATCCGCGCCGCGGAAAACATTCATCAGAGCATGGTGATCAGCGCAAGCCCGTTCGTGCAGAAGGCCGGGCTGACGGCGCTGACGCACCCCGACATCCCGTCCATCCGCCGCGACTGGATGTCGCAACTCGCCGAAGCGCGTGGCGTCTTGCTCGACGGACTCGCACAGGCCGGGATCCCGGTTCCGAGTCCGCCCGAGGGCGCCTTTTATGCTCTGGCCGATGTCGGCGCCTTCACGAACGACAGCCTGGCCTTCGCGCTCGAGCTGCTCGATGCCACCGGCGTCGCCGCGACACCCGGCGTCGACTTTGGGCCGAGTGGATCCCGGTACCTGCGGTTCAGCTTCGCGCGCGGCGCCGACGTGGCCCGCGAAGCAACCGCCCGCATCGCCGACTGGTTGTCTGCCCGATGAGCCGGCCACAACAGATCGAGGTGCTGCGCCAGGGATTGCGTCCGCCATGGCCAAGACCCGACGTACCCCACGTCGCCATCGCGGGACGCTCCAATGTCGGCAAATCAAGCCTGCTCAACGCCCTGCTCAAGCGCAAAAAACTGGCCGGCGTCGGCAAGAATCCGGGCAAGACGCGCAGCCTGCACAATTACCTGATCGATGGGCAGTTCGTGCTCTGTGACCTGCCCGGCTACGGCTATGCGAAGGTCCCCAAAACCCTGCGCGCAAAGTGGGGCGCGGCGATCGAGCAGTACCTGCAGGCACCGATGGTTCGCGGCGTCGTCTGCCTGATCGACGGACGGCACCCGCCTACTGCACTGGATCTGCAAATGGTCGACACGGTCGAACACCTCGGGCTGCCCTGGCTCCCGGTGCTGACCAAGGCGGACAAGGTACCGCGCGGCAAACGCACAAAACACGCCAACCAGGCGGGTCACGAGCTGCGCATCGCCCCCGATCAACTGATCTGGACCAGCGCCACGACCGGCGAAGGTCTCGGAGAACTCTACCGCGCGATTCGCGAGCTGACCGAAGCCACCTGACCATTTGCAGATGCCGTACGCATTCCGGACTGCTAGAATGCGCATGATGGCTGAACTTGCGACCAGTAGTGCCTGTTGGCCCTGGAGCGGCGAATTGCTCGCGCTCTCGGACAGCCTCGCGGACATCGTGCTGCGTGAAGAGGCACGCGGCCTCGCCCTGGTCCACGTTTTGGGATCCGGACGCATCCGTGCCCTCGCGCGCACGATCGGTGACGAAAGCGGACTGCAGGAAGTGCACAGCTTTGCGCGCCGCGCCATTCGCGAGCCATGGGCAGTTGCCACCGAACTCGTCGCCCACAGCGGACGTGACCTGCGCGACAGCGCCCCGCTCGAAGCGGATGTCCTCGAACGCGTCGTCCAGGCGTTTGGTTTCGGGATCGCGCGCACCTACCGCATGCGCAGTCTGTTTTCACCAATCTTGCGTGAATGTGCGTTGCACGGCGAAGAACCGATCCACCTTGTGGCCGAAATCCTTGCCGAGATCGTCGGCGTCGAAGAAACGCTGCGACGCCTGACGCGCCGGCTTCGGCACAGTGACCCGGCCGTGCGCGAATACGTCCTGTATCTGATCGCCGAATTCAGCGAAACGGATGGATTCGACCGCGCACTTGGCCGTGTCGCGCGCGCGATGCAGACCGAGCGCGACCCGCTCGTCCGGCAGGTATACAGCGGCCTGTTCCGCAACCTGCGCGCCTGACCACCGGCGCCGAACCGCCAAACTGCCGATCCCACATACGGAGTCCAAACGGAGCATCGCATGAGCTTTGACACGCTGCACTTCGAGATTCGCAACCGTGTTGCACACATCGGGCTAAACCGCCCCGGCAAGTACAACGCGTTCAACCTGCAGATGTTGCGCGAACTGTCCCTCGCCTGGAAGGCGGTGGATGAGGATCCAGATGCCTGGTGCATGCTGCTGTACGCCGAGGGCGATCACTTCACGGCCGGACTGGACCTTGCCGAGGTCGGCCCCGCCGTCGAATCGGGCGCACGGCTGTTCCCCGAAGAAGGACTCGACCCGCTCGGGCTTTACCCGCCGTTTCGCGACACGCCGGTCGTCTGCGCCGTCCAGGGGTGGTGCCTGACGATCGGCATCGAACTGGCACTGGCCTGCGACATCCGCGTCGCGGCCGAGGGCACACGGTTTTCCCAGCTCGAAATCAAACGCGGCATCATGCCGTTTGGTGGAGCGACCTTGCGACTGCCGTTCGAAGCGGGTTGGGGCAACGCGATGCGTTATCTGCTCACTGCGGATGAATTCGGTCCCGACGTTGCGCTACGCCTTGGGCTCGTCCAGGAAGTCGCGCCCCCCGGGCGACATCTCGAGCTGGCGACAGAGCTGGCGGAGCGTGTCGCCCGTCAGGCGCCGCTGGGCGTTCGGGCAACGCTACGTTCGGCGCGGCAGGCCGTCCGAGACGGCGAGGCGGCCGCCATCGAGGGGCTGTTGCCGCTGGCCCGCGATCTGATGCACAGCGAAGACGCCGCCGAAGGATTGCAATCGTTCATTGAACGCCGCCAGGCAAAGTTCCGCGGCCGCTGACCGGCCCGCTGATCCCCACCTGTATCATGTGATCCTGTATGCTCCGGAACGGAGTCCTCTGACCGGCATTTTCGGATTCCACCGCCCATGGCCCGCCCACGCAAAGAAGAAAGCCGCGATCGACCCGCGCGCATCATCGATGCAGCGGCAAAACTGTTCGCCGAGCGCGGCTTCGAAGCCACAACGGTCGCCGCCATCGCGGCGGCCTGCGGCATTCGCGCACCGTCCGTGCTGCATCACTACGAGTCCAAGGAAAACCTCTTCATCGAAGTGTTGCGGCAGCGCGTCGTCGAACGATTTCTGCGCGATTTTCGCATCGAGGCCCTGGACCTGAATCAGCCACCCGCCGCGCTGATCGAGCAGGTACTACGCACGGCCATGGATATCTGGCGTGAGGAACCACACCTGATCGGCAGCGCATTCGCCGAACTGATCCGCCCAGGCGGCATGGGCCAGGACCTGCTCACGGACCTGCTGATGCCACTGCTCGAACGCTTCGAGCAGATCGCCGCCGCAGCGCTCCCGCCTCAGCGGCGCAATGTCCCCATCCGCGAGCTTGCACTGATGTTCGTCTTCTCGCTGGCCGGCCGCTACGGCACCCTCGGCAGGGAACCGAACCTCTGGGGACCAGAACAGGATGTCATCGATGCGTTACGTCTGATCGCTCAGACCGTGCTGCCCTCACCATCCGAGTAGCAGGCACGAAAAAACCGCCTTCGAGCTGGTCCTCGAAGGCGGCAAATATGGTGTCCCCAGGGGGATTCGAACCCCCGTTACCGCCGTGAAAGGGCGGTGTCCTGGACCAGGCTAGACGATGGGGACGTCATAGACCGAATCGATTGTGAGCCGTGCTGGACTCGAACCAGCGACCCGCTGCTTAAAAGGCAGCTGCTCTACCAACTGAGCTAACGGCCCATCAAGCAGCTTGTGTTGAGCGCAGCGCCCTGACACGAGCGTACACATCAGAAAAATGATTGTACGGAAAAGCACCGATGTCGGCAAATCGCAGGTAGCGCAAGGCTACGGAGAAGCAGCAGGCCGCACTGAACCCTCGCCCTGCACGTCGCCCCGGACCTGATCCGGGGTCCCACCCGGCCGGCCGAAGGCCGGACGGAACCCGATCCAAACCGACGCCCGCCGCGCAGCGGCACGAAAGCCATCATCCCGGCCTCCGAGCCGGGATCCAGCCACCGGCGCCTGCTCGCGTTGGTACCGAACACAAGCGACGCACCGGGTCGCGCAGCGAGTGGACCCCGGATATCCGCCTGCGGCGGATTCCGGGGCGACGGAAGTAGGGGGTGGCGACGGATTCAGAGATGACAGGGGAAGCCGGCAGTGGGTTTCGGAGCAGCACACCACCCGGGCCGCTCTGGGTCGCC
>RFIY01000166.1 GCA_003695505.1 Candidatus Dadabacteria bacterium
AAAACTGGACCGCAATTTGTAGTGGTCATGCCAGATGTAAACCTTGTTTGAACGCATTTGTGGGCACGCGCCCGTTTGACAGTTCTCGCCGGCAACACTAACATATTGCCGTCAAGGAAGATTTTGAAATGAAACGCAAAGCGAACCAGGGTTATACGATTGTCGTTGTCCCGGAAGGGCAGGGGCAGGTTCGCCGTGTTCGTCTTGATCCGGAGCGATTGCGCCGGCTGACGATTGCGGCGATCGCGTTGTGTGTGCTTGGCGCGGCGTCGGTGATTTACAGCATGTATAATCTCGCGACGCTGCCCGAACGATGGCGCGTCGAAGAGCAGTTGCTCGCTCAGGAACTGCACCTGTCCCAGATCAGCGATCGCCTCAGTGAGGCCGAAAAGACCCTGGCGCGCGTCAACCGGCTCGATCGCAAGTTGCGGGTCGTCCTCGGCACGGGCGAAGGCATGTCCGAGGCACAGGTGGGCGTCGGTGGGCCGAGTCCCGACAGCGTCGAACGGTTCGACGCGCTGCCCGATGAGCGTTCACGCATGTTGTTTGCGCGGCTGGATGCGCGCACCTCGGACCTCGAACAGAACGCGCGACTGCAGGAACTGCGACTGTACGATCTCGATTCGGTCATGGAAGACCAGTCGGCGCGGCTGGCCAGCACGCCGAGTCTGTGGCCGACGCGGGGCTGGGTGACCAGCGGCTTCGGGCCGCGGCATGACCCGTTTACCGGACGCAAGAAAATCCACGAAGGGATCGACATCGCGACACGCCGTGGCAACCCGGTTGTCGCACCGGCCGATGGCGTCGTGCTGTTCGCGGGCGTCAAGAGTGGCTACGGCAATGTGATCATCCTCGACCACGGCTACGGCATCATCACTCGCTACGGTCACCTCAGCCGGATCGATGTCAAGCCCGGGCAGAAGGTCGAGCGCGGTATGGTGATTGGCAGTGTCGGCAGCACCGGCCGTTCGACCGGGCCACACCTGCACTACGAGATTCGCGTTGCCGGCGTACCGGTTAATCCGTATCGGTTCATTCTGACCGAAGACGCGCCGCTGCCCTGATCCTGACATCCTGTCCCTGATCGTTGTTGCCGCTCCGTCGGTGTCGCGGGCGGCATCGAAGCACCGCTACGGCGGCCCGCAGGGGCCTTTGCTACCATGTACAGTCTGCCGCTGTCCCGACCCCGCAATCTGGGGCGTGTAGCGATCCGGCTGGAAATCCGCATCTTTACAAAGGTATAATCTTCACGTTGCCCCCGCCGAGACTGTTTCGGACCGGGCGCCGTGGATTCACGAAAGGAATACACCGTTGAGCGCCGAATCCATCACCGTTTCCGTTGAATCGACCGGTCCGGTCACCCGCCAGCTCAGTGTCGAGGTGCCCGAGCAGCGCGTGGGCGCCCTGCGCAACGAGATCGTCAGCGAATTTCGTCGTCACGCCCGTATCCCCGGCTTCCGTCCCGGCAAGGCGCCGCTGCCGGTCGTTGAAAAGAATTACCAGGGGGAGATCCGGCAAAATCTCGTCGAGCGGCTGATCCGTGAGACGATTGGCGAAGCCGTCGAGCAGGTGGAGGGGCGCGTACTCAATGTCGTGGACATTCAGCCCGACGAGGCGACCGACGCCGGGTTCCGCTATGTAGCGACCGTCGAAGTTCCACCCGAAGTCGCGCCGAAAGGCTACAAGAAGCTCAAGTTGCAACGTCCGGTCGGCGAGGTCGGGGACGAGCAGGTCGATCGTGTGATCGACGATCTGCGCGAACGCTATGCCGCCTGGCGCGATGCCGCAGAGGGTGAAACGGCCGCCGAAGGCGACCGGGTCAAACTGACCTATACCGCGTATGACGGCGACGAACCGCTCGAGGATGGCCACGTCGAAGGCTACGAGGCGCAGGTTGGCGCGGGCCAGCTCCATCCGAAATTCGAAGATGGGATCATCGGTGCAACGGCGGGCCAGGATCTCGAGTTCACGATCGAATTTGGCGAAGACGACGCGCCGAGCGATGCGCTGAAGAATCGCACCGTCCGTTTTGTCGTCCATGTGGATGAACTGAAGAAGAAAGAACTGCCCGAGGCCGATGACGCGTTTGCCGCGCAGTTGATTCCGGACACCGATCTGGCCGGGCTGCGCGCGCGTATCGCCGACGATCTGCGGGCGGCCCACCAGCGCGAGGCCGACGCCGCGCTGCGCGATCAGGCCGTCGAACAACTGCTCGAAAAACATGAAGTCGATCTGCCCGAAGGCGCGGTGCGGCAGCGGCAGGAATCGATTGCCCGCGATTCGGCGTCGCGCCTCGTTCAGCAGGGATATCCGGCCGAGGCGGTCAAGGGACTGCTGCCGATGATGTTCGAAGACGCACGTGGCCGCGCTGAAAATGAGATGCGTGCCGCATTCGTATTGTCGGCAATCGCCGATGCCGAAGGCATCGAGGTCAGCGACGAGGACGTCGAAGCCGAACTGCGCCAGCAGGCAGAGGCCATGGGGCAGCCTGCGGAGCAGATTCTGGCACGCGCGCGCAGCGAAGGCCACTTCGAAGACCTGCGGTCGAGTTTGCGCAATCAGCGCGCGCTCGATCTGGTCATCAGCGAGGCCAGTGTCAAGGACATTCCACTCGAAAAGTATCGCGAACAGATGGAAAAGCGGCAGCAGGAAGCGGCCGCCGCACAACAGGAATAAAGGGAGAGTGCATCCAATGAGCAGCCACGAACAGATCGTTTCGCAACTGGTGCCGATGGTCGTCGAGCGGACGGGCCGCGGCGAGCGTGCCTTTGACATCTTCAGTCGGCTGCTCAAGGAGCGGATCATTTTCCTTGGAACACCGATCGACGACACGGTTGCCAACCTGGTTGTGGCGCAGATGCTGCACCTCGAAAGCGACGATCCGGATCACGACATTTCGATCTACATCAACAGCCCGGGTGGTTCGGTAACCGCTGGCATGGCGATCTACGACACCATGCAGTACATCCGCTGTCCGATCTCGACGATCTGCTTCGGACAGGCGGCAAGTATGGCCGCCGTGTTGCTGGCGTCTGGTGATCCGGGCAAACGCTACGCGCTGCCCAACAGCCGGATCATGATTCATCAGCCGCTGGGCGGTGTCCAGGGGCAGGCCGTGGACATCGAAATCCACGCCCGCGAGATCCTGCGCATCCGCGCCGAGCTGAACCGGATCTTAAGTCACCACACCGGCCAGCCGATAGACAAGGTCGAACGTGACACGGAACGGGACTACTTTATGAGC
>RFIY01000017.1 GCA_003695505.1 Candidatus Dadabacteria bacterium
CCACGCGTTGCTCCGCATCGTCGATTTTCCGCGAGGGGCACGCAAGTGGGTCACCATGCGACGCGATGGGTTGCGGGCCGAGTTTGTGGATCGTGGTGGACGCTGCAGTCGCCGTTTCGCACCGGGGGATCTGCTTGAAATCGAAATTGACCGGCGAGGCGCGGGCATGCCGCCGTTGTCTGGTGTTCGGGCCGTTTCACGTCTCGATCTGCAATACGGGATACCGCTCAGTACACTCAGCGTCTGGCTCCTGGATCTGGTCGAAACGGGGCTGGCTGACGATGACCCCCATCCAGAACTGTTTCGTCTGATCGCGCTCCTGCACACGCCGACCGTTGCGGACGATCCAGTCGGGGCCTGGGGTGAGCTGACGTTTCGAGTCGCGCAGGCGTACGGCGTCTGGGATCCGGGTGACGTTTGTGCGTGTAGAAGGTCCGGTGCGCTGTTACATTGCGAGGACTGCGCGATCCGTCTGGGAAAGTCCTTGAAAACGACACTGGGTCGATATACAGTATCGGTATCACAACTGGTTGATGTGATCGAATTCGTCTGGAATGACCAGTTTGGCCGGCGACTTCGAACGGCGTCGACCATCCGCGAATACGGCCAGAGGGGCTTGTTGGGTTGAGCAGACAGGTTGGCATCGTTGTCCGGGATCCCCGTTTGCGAGACGGACTTGTCCGTCGTTTTCGCGAAGCTGGTGCGCGCACGGTGGAGTCCGATGCGGCCCTGGACGCATTGAACTGGCTTCAGGACGAGCACCTCGATGCGCTCGTTGCGGACCTCCATCTCGAGGATATGCACGGCGACGACCTGCTCCGCGACCTTCGACAGGAACCGGGCGGCGCGGCCCTGCCGGTCGTGATGCTCGTTGACCATGAAGATGACTGGTTTACGGAGCGCTGCCTTGAGGCCGGGGCGTCAAAGGTCCTGCCGTACGATCGGGCCGCCTCCGCCGTCAGAGAGGTCGCAGCCCTGCTGCGGATCGATGACCGCATCGAGACGCCCGGCAAGGTGCGCTATTACATCGTTCAGTCGAGCTCGCGAACCAGATACCGTGGGCGAGTCGGGGATGTCAGCGCGTCCGGAATCGCCTTTCAGGCCGACGAGTGCGATCTCGAAGCCGGTTTTATCATCGACATGCAGGTTGCACTGCCGGAGCTGGAACCGTTCATGGCTCGCGGAGAGGTCGTGCGCGTCAAACCACCGAATTCTCGCGGGATCTACCGTATTTTTGTGCGCTGGCAGGGCTTTCGCAAGGGAGACCGGCCGCGGCTTCTGCAGTGGATCCGGGAGCGCGCGCCGCGCGGCTGAAACATATTGCCTTAAGGCAACGTTTCTGCTATGCTTAATCTTTTTACGCCCTTCGGGTTCTTCAGGCATTGACGTGGCAACGATGGAAACATCGGATGAGCAGCGTGGCGCCAGCATCGCTGAAGAACTTGAGTCCCGGTTTACGCGAGTTCTGGCCGACCAGGGATACGACCTGATCGACGTCACGTTTCGACGTGAACAGCGTGGTTGGGTACTCCGGTTTACGGTCGATCGCATTGGTGGCGGACTGACGGTGGACGAGGGCGTGAAACTCTCGCGGGAGTTGAGTGCAGCGATTGACGCTGACCCCCGCCTGGACCACATGCTATCCGGACCATACCATCTGGAAGTGTCGAGTCCGGGAATTTTCCGCACCCTGCGGCGTCCGCGCGACTTTGAGCGCGCGTGGCACAAGCGCATTCGGGTGCAATGGGAAGACCCCGCGAGCGGCAAAGGTGTAACCAGCGTCGGCGAGCTGGAGCGTTATGGCGACGGATCGCTGGTGTTGAAGACTGAGGATGGACAGGTGCTGGACATTCCGGAGTCGGCGATTCGTCAGGCCCGGCTTGAACCGGTTCTGCCATTCGGCGGAAAGAAATGATCGAGATTTCACTCAAATGGAGCCAGTGAGAAGAGGATATGGGAGCTGAACTTGGGCGCGTGATCGATGTGGTCGCCCGCGAAAAGAATCTGGATCGTCAGGTCATTGTCGAGGCTGTCGAAGCAGCGATGGTTGCGGCGGCCAAGAAGATGATGCACACCGAAGCGGACAATATCGAAGGCCAGTTCAACGAAGACACTGGTGAGGTCGAATTGTTCGAGTTCAAGGACGTCGTCGAGGTCGTCGAAGATCCGGAAACGCAGATCACACTCGAAGAGGCGCATGCCGTTGATCCCGACGCAGAAATTGGCGACAGCCTCGGGTTCAAGCTGGATACTTCGGAATTTGGCCGCATCGCCGCGCAGAACGCGAAGCAGATCATCATGCAGAAGATTCGCGAGGCCGAGAAACAGCTCATCCTCGAAGAGTATGGGGATCGCATCGGTGAAATCGTCAGCGGTATCGTGCGTCGCGTTGTCGAGGGCGCAGTCATTATTGAACTGGGCCGCGCCGAAGGTATTCTGCGGCGGCGCGACCAGTTGCCCGGCGAAACGTACCGACCGGGTGACCGGGTCCGTGCCCTTCTCGTCGACGTGTCGGTCGAGGGGCGTGGTCCAGAGATCGTGCTGAGCCGGTCGCATCCGGATTTTCTGAAGCGGTTGTTCGAATTCGAAGTGCCCGAGATCTACGAGGGAACGGTGGAGATTCGCGCGGTCGCGCGAGAACCCGGAAACCGCAGCAAGGTCGCCGTGTACAGCAATGATTCCGACGTGGACCCGGTTGGCGCCGCGGTGGGCGTGCGCGGTTCACGGGTACAGAATATCGTGCAGGAACTGCGCGGTGAAAAGATCGACATCATCCCGTGGAGCGATGATCCGGCCCGGCTGATCGAGAATGCGCTCAGTCCAGCGCAGATTTCGCAGGTCATCATCGATGAAGATGAGCACCTGATGGAAGTCGTCGTGCCCGATGATCAGCTCAGTCTGGCGATTGGGCGCAAAGGCCAGAACGTCAAGCTCGCGGTGCAACTGACTGGCTGGAACATCGATATTCGCGGTGAAAGCCAGGTGCTCGAAATGAGCCGCCGGGCGAAGCGGTTGCTTGGCCATATTCCAGAGATCACCGATACGGCAATCGAACTGCTGTTCCACGCCGGAATTACCCGCATTGAAGATGTTGCCGAGATGGATGTGCAGGATGTGGCAGAAGCCACTGGTTTGCGCGAAGACCGGCTTGAACTTTATGCCAGCGGCGCACAAAAGCTGATCGCCGACCTGGGTCCGGAAGGCATCGAGGCGCTCGTTGCCGAGGCTGAACCCGAAGAGGCATCGGATCAAGCACAGGCCGATGCTGCCGCGGAGGATGTCGGCGATCAGGTCGAATCGGCGGAGGAGACCCCGGCAGCGGAAGACACACACAGTGAAGCAGAAAAGGCTGATGATGCGGCCGGGCCTGTAGCGGAACCGGAACCGGTAGCGTCAGCCGAAGAGCAGGAATAAGGAATCTCAGAGAGCATATGCGCGTTTTTGAACTCGCCAGAGAGCTGAATGTCAGCAACCAGGAGATCATCGCCAAGCTGCGAGAGTTCGGTTACGACGTAACCAACCATATGAGCAGCATTGACGATGGTCAGGCCAGGAAGGTTCGCCAGGCGTTTGCGCCGGACGAAACGGCTGGCAAGGAGGTCCAGGAGAAGCGCATTCGCAAGACTGTGATTCGGCGCCGCAAGGTCGCAAAGCCCGAAACGCCAGTCGAAGAGGCGGCGCCCGCTGCCGACGACGCATCTTCTGCAGAAAAGGAAGCGGCAGAATCTGCCGTGGAAACGTCCGAAGCGCCGGCTGACGCCGATCAGGAAGTTGCTGAGGCCAGTGAAACCGCATCAGCGGCTGCGCCGGAGGAGGCTGCTCCGGTCGCTGAGCAGGAGGCGCCAGAGAGTGACGAGGCGTCCCCGAAGCGTCCCCGGCGGGCGGGTGCGCGCGTCGTTGACCGGATTGCCCCGCCGCCGGTGACGCCGCCGCGTGGCGAAAAACAGCCCGGGCAGCCAGGTGGTGGCCCCGATACCGGAGGACCAGGCAAGCGCCCCCGTCGCCGTGTCGTTGCGAAGCGCATGTATCGTCCGTCGAAGGCTGAAGAGAAAACGCTCGCCAAGATTCGACAGTCCCGCCAGAAGAAGCGCGGAGAGGTCGGAGAAACGCAGCCGCTCAAGGCTGAAAAGCGCAAGATCCGTGTCGAAGAAACAATTTCGGTCGGTGATCTCGCGAAGGCCATGGGCGTCAAGGCCGGGGACATCATCAAGAAGTTCATCGAAATGGGGATGATGGTCACCATCAATCAGACCGTCGATCCCGAAACGGCCGGCGTGATTGCATCGGAATACGGTTACGAGGTCGAACAGGTCGGATTCCAGGAGTCGGACTTCCTCGAACAGGCGACCGAAGAAAGCGCCGAAACGGGTGAGCCGCGGCCGCCGGTCGTCACCGTGATGGGGCACGTCGATCACGGCAAGACCAGCATTCTGGACGCAATCCGCAAGACGCGCGTGGCGGCGGGTGAAGCCGGTGGGATCACCCAGCACATCGGTGCCTACCAGGTTGAAACATCGCGCGGCAAGATTACGTTCCTCGATACCCCCGGCCACGCGGCGTTCACCGCGATGCGGGCACGGGGCGCCCAGGCTACGGATCTCGTCGTACTGGTCGTCGCGGCCGACGACGGCGTGATGCCACAAACGATCGAAGCCATTCAGCATGCAAAGGCGGCCGGTGTACCGGTGGTGGTGGCCGTCAACAAGATCGACAAGCCGGAAGCACAGCCGGAGCGGATTCGCCAGCAGCTTACGGAATATGAACTGATTCCGGAAGAGTGGGGCGGAGACACGATGTTCGTGGATGTCTCTGCGCTGAACGGACAGGGCATCGACGATCTGCTGGAAGCAATCGCATTGCAGGCGGAAGTCCTGGACCTGAAAGCGCCGTCGGAAGGCAAGGCGCAGGGGGTCGTCGTCGAGAGCCGGGTCGACAAGGGGCGCGGCGCGGTTGCCACGGTCATCGTGCAGCGCGGGACACTATCGGTCGGAGACATCATTGTCGCGGGAACATCATTCGGGCGAGTTCGCGCGCTGATTTCAGATACCGGCGAAAAACTCAAGACGGCTGGCCCTTCGACCCCGGTTGAGATCCTCGGACTCAATGAAGTACCGCCCGCCGGCGAGACATTCCACGTCGTCGAGAACGAAAAGATCGCGCGGCAGATCGCGGAAAACCGCGAGCGGAAGGAGCGCGAACGCGAGCTGGCGCTGCAAAGCAAGGTCAGCCTCGAGAACATTTTCGACAAAATTCAGGAAGGCGACGTCAAGGAGCTTCAGGTTGTTCTGAAGGCCGACGTACAGGGATCAATGGAAGCCGTTTCGCAGGCGATTCAGGAACTGTCCGACAGCGACAGTGATGTCCGCGTCAAGATCGTCTCCTCTGGAGTCGGCGCCATTACCGAGAACGACGTGAATCTGGCCGCCGCTTCGGGCGCGGTGATACTCGGATTCAACACCCGTCCCGACAGCAAGGCGTCGCGACTCGCCCAGGAACTCGGCGTCTCGATTGAAGTCTATGGCGTGATTTACGAGTTGATCGACTCGATTCGGGCAGCATTGCAGGGCATGCTCGCACCTGAGGAAAAGGAAGAGAGTCGCGGCTGGGCCAAGGTGCTGGAAACCTTCCCGATCAAGGGCGTCGGCACCGTCGCCGGTTCTCGGGTCGAGAGCGGAGTTTTCCGCAAGGGGCTGCGCGTCAGACTGGTGCGGGATGGTCAGGTGCTCTACGATGGCGCAATCGCAAATCTCAAGCGATTCCAGGAGGATGTCGACGAGGTTCAGGCTGGACTCGAATGTGGGATTTTGCTTGAGAACTTCAACAAGGTGCGCGTTGGCGACGAGCTTGAGTGCTACGAGGTCATTCAGACCGAGCGTACGCTCGGCGAGTAGTGTTCGCGGATGGTGCTGCACAGCCGTCACCCTTACCCGCGCCACGTGCGGGTCGCGGCTCAGCTTCAGCGTGAAATTGCGCAATGGCTGATGCTTCATGCCGAACCGCCGTTGAATACGGATGTGACGATTACCCGCGTCGAAGTGGCCAAAGATCTGTCCCACGCAGACGTATTCTTTCTGGGGCACGAGCACGAGTCCGCGGACGAGCTTGAACTCCTCCTTGACCAGATTCGGCCCGAAATTCAGCGAGTTCTGGGGGCGGAGCTGCGCATGAAGCGTGTGCCCCGATTGCAGTTTCGCTGGGACCGACAGTATGAACACGCTGCTCAGGTCGAACGAATTCTGTTCGAACTCAACCAGACGGACAACTCATGAGCCCCGAGCAGGACGCGCAACTGCGTCAGATCGCTGACACGCTTCGTTCCGACGACGGATTTCTGGTCGCCTCCCATCATGGGCCAGATGGCGATGCAATTGGTAGCCTGCTGGCTGTTGGAAAACTGCTCGACTGCCTGGGCAAACGCTACTGTCTGTTCAATACCGACGGCGTTCCTGACCAGTATCGTTTCCTTCCCGGGAGTGATCAGGTTACTGATCGTTTGCCAGGCGAGTGCTGGAACTGGCTGATCCTGCTCGATGTCGCAACCCCCGATCGGATTGACGAGGCGTTGCGCCAGGGGCAGCATTATGCGCGTAGCATCGTGCTCGACCATCATCTGACGGAGCGCCCGTTCGGAGATCTCGCATATGTCGATGCCGGGGCTGCGGCTACCGGCGAGATCGTGGTGCGACTGCGGGCGGCTCTTGCCGTTGATCCCGGGCCAGACTTTGCAACCTGCGCGTACGCGGCAATTTTTGCGGATACCGGATCGTTTCAGTTTTCGAACACCAACGACCGCGTTTTGCGGATTGCCGCGGAGCTTGCGGCGCAGGGCGCCGATCCTGCCGCGATCGCCGATGCCCTGGTGGCGTCTCAATCTCTGGCCCGCGTGCGGATGATGGAGCGTGCGCTCCACAATCTGGAAATCCTCGCTGATGGCCGCGTCGCGACGATTTCTGTGTTTCTGGACGACATGCAGGCCGTCGGAGCGACGCGGTACGACCTCGAAGGGCTGGTTAATCTGCCGCGTTCGATCGCCGGCGTACGCGTGGCAGCGCAGCTTCGCGAGGTGATTCCCGGGCAGGAATACCGCATCAGCCTGCGTTCCAAGGTCGGGTACGATGTCGAGGCCGTTGCGCGCAAGTTCGGTGGCGGAGGCCATCGTCAGGCCGCCGGCTGTACGATACGCGGTTCCTATGAGGCAGTGTGCGCGGCCCTGTATCCCGAACTCGAACGCGCCGCGGAGCCTCGGCAATGAGCGCACATGGCATCTTGTTGATTGATAAGCCCGAAGGCCTGCGTTCACGTCGTGCCGTGGACAAGGCCGGGCGCGCCCTTGGCGTACGAAAAGTCGGACACGCCGGAACACTTGATCCTGCGGCGACCGGCCTGTTGATTCTGTTGATCGGCGAAGGCACGAAGCTCAGCCCGTTCCTGATGGGCGGGGACAAGCGTTATCGCGCGACAATTCGGCTGGGTGCGGATACAGACACCTGTGACGCCGATGGCGAGACGATCGCTGAATATGACACATCGAATCTGAGCGCTGAGCAGGTACGAAAGGCACTGGCTTCGTTTCGGGGCAAGATAGAGCAGGTTCCACCACAGGTGGCTGCCGTCAAAGTTGGCGGCCGAGCCGCGTGGCGCTATGCTCGCGCCGGGGAATCGGTCGATCTGGCGCCCCGCACGGTCACCATTCACGAGCTCGAAGTCGTTCGAATGGAACTGCCGGACGTGGAGATCGAACTCTCTTGCACAAAGGGAACGTATGTACGTGCGATCGCGCGAGATCTGGGGCAGTTGCTCGGTGTTGGCGGTCATCTGACGGCGATCCGGCGCATTGCCAGTGATCCCTGGCACATTCGCGATGCCGTGGATTTCAATGAGTTCCTGGAATTGCCCTCCGATGCTCAGCGCCGATGCGTTGTTCCGCTGGAGCGTGCATTGCCCGGCATCGTTTCGGTCAGGGCAGGTGATGACCTGGCGCGCGCGGTCGCCAACGGCGGACGGATTATGGGTGAGATGCTGTTTGGCCGCATTCCGAACGAATTGCGAGCCGGGGACCTGATCCAGATCGTAACACCGACGCGCCTTGCGATTTTGCGGTTGATCCGCGACGTGCAAGAGCTTGGCCCCGCGCCATGGAGCGGCACCGAGCCTGTGCGATACGAGCGGGTTCTGCACCGCGAGCACGTCTGACATCACCGTTCGATGCACCGGTTCTACGATCCTGCGCTGGATATCGAATTGATCGGGAGCGGCCGCGCTTTCGAAGAGACGCTGTTTGCCTTGCCGCGTCAGCGTCTTGCGCTGGACGGAGGCTGGGGCAATACCGACATTTTTGCGCAGCCCAATCTGTTTCTCAGTCATCTCCACATGGATCACGCACTCGGTTTGCCCCGTTTTGTCGTCAATCGGCAGAAGATGGGAGACGGATCCTGTCGAATCTTTGTGCCGGCGGCCGCACTCGACGACGCACGGGGCATTGTTGCGGCCTGGCAGCGCGCCGAGCGGCGCCGAGATCCAGTGGAGTGGGTTGGTGTCGAAGACGGTCTCGAAGTCGAATACGAAGGACCGTGGCGGCTGAGGTTCTTCTCTACGGATCACAATGTGCCATCCGCAGGCGTCTGTCTGCTCAGAAAGCAGAGCCGTGTACGACCGGAATATGCGGATTTGTCACCGAAGGAAATCGGACGTCTGGTGCGAGATGGCGCGGAGCCGGTCGAGACCACCTGGTTGCCGGCGTTTGCATGGTGTGGCGACACCAGCGCCAGCGTGTTCGAACGGCACCCCTGGCTCTATGACGTGCGTATTCTGGTTACAGAATGCACGTTCATCCAGGCTTTTCACGATGAGCCGGGTGTGACACGTGGCCATACATCGTGGGAAGATCTCTGCGAACGCGCGGAGCGGTTCTCGAATACGGCGTTGATCTTGTCACATTTTTCGCGGCGTTACTCCGCCGAGCGGATCTGGGAGCACCTCAACCAGACGTCTCCGGACACGCTCCGCCAGCGCCTGCGTCCACTGATTTCCGTGCCCGGAAGTGAGGATCGGGGACTCGGCTGAAACCATGTAGAATATTGGGCGGACACGAGGTGGAGCGACAATGACCGACATTCGAATGCGGCCGGGTTTCGCGATCCCGGCCCGCAATCCCAATGCGATACTCGACCGGCTGGAAACGCTCGTAGCGCGGGACAACAGCGCGTTCCGGCTGCAACGCTACGATGGCCATGCCATCCTGCATGTCAGGCATCCCCATATCTGGTCGCCACATCTTTCCATCTCCGTGCATCAGAATGATGACGAGCAACCCGAGCTGGCTTGTCGTTTCGAGCCATCCTCGAATATCTGGACGCTGTTTATGGCCGCCTATCTGATTGCTGGCTTTGGTGCATTTATTTCATTTTGCTGGGGCATGGGCCAATGGCTGGCCGGTGAATCTCCCGTCGCACTCTGGGGGGCGGTCATTGGAACCTTGCTGGTCACGAATACATACGCCTTTTCGTTGTTCGGGCGGGCGCTCGGTTTCGATGACATGTATCGTCTGCGCGCAGAGCTCGATGAAGCCGTGCAACAGGCTACAGAGACCTGAACCACCCCTGATGCAGGTATGCAGGCTGTAGCTGCCTGGATCATGCTTGATTCCGGCTGGTTTTTCCTGCATGATTGTTGAAGCACGTATCGTGGACAGGAGCGTTTCGCACGAATGATGCATCATCACCGTTACAGCCCAACATGACGGCTCGCGAGCGTTCGGTCAGCGATGTTCGACGCGACATCCTCGGTATCGTCGCGCAGGGGGATTTGCGACGCGCCTTGCGACTCTGCCTGACCGCGCTGCGCCAGTTGCCGTCAGAGCCGCAGTTGTGGCTGACCCTGGGTGATGTGTGTCGACAGTCGGACCAGCCCGATCGCGCGATTCGCGCGTGGGAACGATCCGCAGAACTCTTCGCTGCACGCGGCGCATTGATTCAGGCAATCAGCGCCAACAAGCTGATCGTCGAACTGGATCCTGCCCACGCCCGGACGCAGGAACAACTGGCATCGCTCTATGGCCGCGCACGGGCAACTTCGGAGCCGGCCGGACGCCCCTCCTTTGATGCCGTCGAAGTCGATCTGGATGATCTGCTGGCCGAGCACAGTATCGAGGCGGCCGAGATCATCGAGGACGAGACCCCGCCGGCGACCGAGGCAGGTGGCGCGGCTGCAGCGCCCGCTGAACCAACATTGATCTTTCTGGACGAGGCGCCACCACCTCCAGCACTGGAAATACTCGACGACGAAGAAACCGGCATCGGCGATGCGGAGGCCGAGCTGGTCGATGACATGCTGGAGACGACCTCGGGATGGAAGGATCCGGGAAGCGATCAGGGCGAACTGCTGATCGATTTGCCGGATGTGCCGATCTTTTCGGAGTTGCCTCCCAATGCGTTCATCGAAGTCGTCGACCAGGTGCGTCGCGCACGATATTTTCCCGGAGAGGATATCGTTACGGAGGGGGATCGTGGAGACAGTTTCTATGTGATTGCCCAGGGCGCGGCCGAAGTCGTCAAAAGGGGAGTGGATGGCGAAGTGGCCCTTGCCGTACTTGGTCCCGGAACCTTTTTTGGCGAGATTGCGTTTCTGACCGGTTCGGAGCGAACGGCTACGGTACGCGCAGCGGATCACTGCGATATACTCGAATTCAGCCGGGGGGCGATGGAGACGTTGATGGCACGCTTTCCCTCGTTACGGGACGTGCTAGAACGTTTCTGCCGTGAACGGCTCATCGATACAGTCGTGAAAACTGCGCCGTTGCTGTCCACGTTGCCGGCAAGAAAACGTGCGGCGATCGTGCGTCATTTCCGCGCGCTGGAGTTTTCGGACGGCGACCAGGTGATCTCACCGGGATCCATTTCGCGCGCGGTTTATGTGATTGTGTTTGGTGGCGTGCGCGTTGGCGTGGACGAGCTGGGTCCATGTGCCGCCTTTGGTGCAAGCAGCCTCGTCAAACAGGAACCCGAACTCGAAGCACACGTTGCGACCGGTCGAACGCTGGTTCTGGAAATCAGCGATGATGTCGCTCGCACGCTTGCTGAGCGCCTTCCCGAATTTCGTCGCGAACTGGAAGCTCTGGTCGAGCAGGGTTATTGAGCGCGTGTTGCGGCCGACACGCCTCGCAACGGTTCTGCCAAAAGGGGCGCGGCCATAATGGCGGGCAGATCGGCGGGAGGGGTCAGGAAGTCCGCCGGATCGATGCGACGCCCTTTCCAGCGTATGCCGAAATGAAGATGGGGGCCGGTGGCGCGTCCCGTCGCGCCAACGGCTCCGATGACCTGACCGCGCTCAACGGACTGACCGGGTTGCACATCGATGCGGCTGAGATGAAAATACATCGAAATCAGGCCATCGCCATGGTCGATAAAAATACTGTTTCCAGCAAAAAAATGTTCTTCGGCCAGTACGACCGTACCATCATCCGCAGCCAGCACCGGCGTGCCTTCAGCGGCGGGGTAGTCCGCGCCGCTGTGTGGATTGCGCGGCTCACCGTTGATGAAGCGCCGCGAACCAAATCTCCCGCCGTGCGGAAGGTCCGCCAGCGGCGGATGCAGCGGCAGGTGCCAGCGGCGTGGTGTGTTGAGTTTCCAAAGCGCCCGTATACGTGCGTTCTCGCGCTGGACGCGTGCGAGGTCCGCCTCTGAAAGATGGACGTGTCGGTCATCTTTGAGCGTGATTCGCTGGACTGGCCATGGGTAATCCAGGACGAGCAGGCGGGCGATTCGATCGGTATCGTCGGTGATGGCACGGATTTCGAGTTCGGACGCGCGTTCGAGCAGATCGACGGCAAACAAACACGAACCGTCTGGTAGCGGCGCCCAGGTCTCAGTTTCCTGTTTGCAGGCCGCAAATGGCCCCTCCCAGCGGATGAGCTGGCCAGGTGGGATCGCTGCGGTGACCGGTTCGGGTGCCGAGAAGGCCGGACTGGCGGCGAGAAGTACCACGCCAAGCGCCATTACGATGCTA